>CABSXY010000049.1 GCA_902481695.1 uncultured Haemophilus sp.
AGAAAAAATTGGCTCAACCACATCCACTTGATCAGCATAAATATCACAAAGTTCTGAAGTATCGATATACATAATGTTCCCCTTGTAGGTAAAATTTTTTCTCTAGTATAAGCCGATTTAGCCGATAAGCAAGCCTAAACTAAACAAGATATTGATAAATAAAGAAATCATAGACATCTGAGCCAACATCGGACGCAACACTGCGGGCTCTTTGCTACGATAAACAAATAATGCGTGTTTTAACAACAGTGGAAATGCCAGCAAAAATAAGAAGTGCCAAGGACTAAATGCTGTTGATGCCGCAAATAGCACATAACATAAAGCGGCAACGCTTAATAAAACACAGTGATAAATACGTCCTTTCTTCGGTCCAATACGTACAACTAAAGTATTTTTTCCTACTTTTGCATCTTGCTCAATATCACGTAAATTATTGATATTTAAAACGGCTGTTGCTAATAAACCGGAGCCCAGTGCAGGTAGAGTAATTAAGCTATCAATGCTGTGAGTTTGGAGATAATAAGTTCCACCTACACCTAATAGTCCAAAAAAGAGCAACACTGACAGATCGCCTAAACCTAAATAACCATAAGGTTTAGCGCCTACGGTATAAGTAATGGCAGCAATAATGGCAAGAATACCCAATCCCGCAAAAGCTAATAAATCTGTAAGACTTTGATATGCGATACCAATTAAGAATGCGCCTGAAAAAAATGAACCCACCGCCATTAAAATTAAGCCCCATTTGAGCTCATTCGCAGAAATTGCACCTTGCTGAATACCACGTAAAGGCCCAATACGTTCTTCGGTATCTGACCCTTTTTGATGATCGCCGTAATCGTTAGCAAAGTTGGAAAGTACCTGCAATAAGATGGTAGTAAGTAAGCAAAGTAACATTACGGTAAGATTAAAACTCTCTTTATCCGCCCAATATGCCAACGCTGAGCCGGTAAAAATAGAAGCTAATGCCAAAGGTAAGGTTTTTGGGCGAGCGGTTTCCCACCACATTTTCAATTTATGATTTGTCATTTTTTTTGACCGCACTTTTGATTACAATAAAGGGCGTATTCTACACGGAAATTGCCTTTTTATGAATGATTTAACACTGACTCTTCACCCAATTGCGGTGATTCACACGCCTTACAAAGAAAAATTCTCGGTACCACGACAGCCAGATTTAGTACAGGATGGCATTGGTATTGTGGAACTGCTCCCTCCGTATAATTCACCAGAAGCGGTGCGAGGATTAGAGCAATTTAGCCATCTTTGGCTTATTTTCCAATTCGACAAAGTGCCCCATGGGAAATGGCAATCCACTGTTCGCCCCCCTCGTTTAGGCGGCAATCAACGTGTTGGCGTATTTGCCTCACGCGCCACACATCGTCCAAACCCGCTTGGCTTATCCAAAGTAGAATTACGCCAAGTGGAATGTATTCATGGGCGTGTTTTTCTGCATTTGGGTTCCGTGGATATTGTCGATGGTACACCTATTTTTGATATTAAACCTTATATTGCCTATGCTGATAGCGAGCCTGAGGCAAAATCAAGTTTTGCGCAAGAAAAACCACCTGCAAAATTAAGCGTAGAATTTACAGAAATCGCCCAAAGCGCGGTGGAAAAATATCACAAAAATCGACCGCACTTAGCAAGATTTATTACGGAAGTGATCGCTCAAGATCCCCGTCCTGCTTATCAACAAGGTAAAGAAACCGATCGCATTTACGGCATTAGTCTCTACGAATTTAATATTAAATGGCGTATTAAAGCAGGGACAACAGATTGTGTCGAAATTCTGGATATCCAAAAGTTAAAAGAACAAAAAAGCTGACTTTCGTCAGCTTTCTTTTTATTGTTTTAACTCTGTCTAATCCGGCAATGCGTTCAGCACCGCTTTGACGAGCGTTGCCAATGGAATGGCGAAGAACACGCCCCAAAATCCCCATAATCCGCCAAAAATCAGCACTGAAATAATGATGACTAAAGGGTGTAAATTAACGACTTCAGAGAATAGATACGGTACCAACAAGTTTCCATCGAGAAGTTGACTCACCGCAAAGGCCACAATTAAATACCAAAACGTTGGGGAAATGCCAAACTGGAACATGGCGACTAAAGCAACAGGAATCGTCACCAATACTGCGCCGATATAAGGCACTAATACAGAAAGTCCAACGGCAACAGAAAGTAATAATGGGTAATTTAAACCAAAGCTTAAAAAGATGATGTAAGTCACCACGCCAACAATCAATATTTCTAATAATTTGCCATGAATATAATTCGCAATTTGTTGCTGCATTTCATTCCATACTTTAGAGGCTAAAAGACGATTTTTAGGTAAAAATCGGCTCACGCCAGCAAGAAGCTCAGTTTTATCTTTCAGCATAAAGAACATCATTAATGGCACTAAAAACGCATAAATACCCAGTGATACAAGGTTCATTAATGAGGTAATCGACAATTTCACCGCAGATTCACCAAAGCCCAAAATCTTTGCACGAGCAGCACTAAAAAAGGTGTCAATCATGGTGTAGTCAATGAGTTCAGGATAATGCTCAGGAAGGGCTAACAACCATTCATGTAACTTATTGAACATGGCTGGCAAATCGCTTAATAAGGAAATGGTTTGATTCCATAATGTTGGCACAAGCCCGAAGAAAATTAATAACGCTAAGGTTATAAATCCACCAAAAATGACTAGCGTAGCGAGCATTCGAGGAAATTTTAATTTTTTCGTCAGGAAATTAATTGGCATTTCCAATAAATATGCTAATACAATGGCAATCAGCAACGGGGCGATTAAATCACTAAAGAAATAAATCGCAATAAAGCCAAACAACAAAATGGCAAGTAGCCCCATCGCCTGCGGATCGCTTAAGCGGCGGCTATACCAATTTTTTAGCATTTCAAACATAAAGTCTTCCTAAACAAGTATTTTTTGTCATTATAAGTTAAAATTTAAATCAATCCTATATCCACTCATTCAACATAAAATAGAAGGAAACGTTATGTCTGTTAAGATTTATCATAATCCCCGCTGTTCAAAAAGCCGTGAAACCTTAGCTTTATTAGAAGAAAAAGGCATTCAACCGACGATTGAACTTTATTTACAACAACACTACTCTGTTGAAGCATTGCAGCAACTGGCTAATAAATTAGGATTAGATGATGTTAGAAAAATGATGCGTACCAAAGATGAGCTTTATCAATCATTAGGGTTAGATAATCCTGCATTAACAAATGATGATTTATTAAAAGCCATCAGTGAAAATTCAGCCCTATTAGAACGCCCGATTGTGGTAAAAGGTGAAAAAGCTAAAATTGGACGACCGCCTGAAAGCGTACTCGCCATTTTGTAATTCTGTTCATTTTCGCTATAATGACTTGCCGTGAACCACTTCACGGCAATTTTTTAGAGGTAAATATGACGAAAAAAACAAAAAGTGCGGTTGAAAATCAGCCCATTTATCAACACACCAAAGGTGTCGTAAAAGATAATGCCGTGATGGCACTATTGCACGACAAATTATTCCGCCAACGCGTTGAGAAAAAACGTAAAGGTAAAGGCAGTTACCAACGCAAAGCAAAATATGCGAGCAATTGGTTTGAAAAGCCCGATGATAAAGTTTTTGATTTCAGAAATTTTATCATCGGGTTTTTCGTTTCAATTTCAGTATAAAAAATAACAAACAGAGGAAGTCTATATGTCAATCAAAACAGAAGTTTTATTTAACAATACTTGGAATGTCCGTATCAGTGATCCAGGTGAAGAAGGTGCTCAAAGCCACTTTTTTGAAACCATTTATCTCACGCTCACGGCTTATTTTGAAGGCGAAAATGTGCGTTATGAATTTGTGCGTAAAGTAGAAGATCAAGTAAAAATCAAACGCTCATTTACAGAATTAAGTGAGTTATTCAAATTCTTAGGGGATTATTTGGACCCAGTTTCTCTCGGTAACCTCGGCGTAAAAATCGGTAACTTAGGCGTGAAAGCTGAATAAATTTTTTCTAATAAAAAAGTGCGGTCAAATTAAACCGCACTTTTTATTTCTCAACTCATATTATTGTGCAAGTAATACACTTAATGCTGAATACAAGGATTGAGCTGCTTCATTTGGTAATGTCTTGCCGTCTTCATCAGTAATGACGACCGCACTTTGTTTACCCACTGCGGAGATTTGCATTTGGTAAACCCCTTTTTCGAGATTAGGCGGATTCACACCTAAACGTAGCCACTCTTGTTTATCTAATGGCTTATATTTCAATTCGCGATAACCACGTCCAGCTGATTCAGATGTGGCTTTAAAGCCTAATTTCGGTAAGGCTGAACCTAAACGTTGCCATGCTTGCCCAAAGCTTGCATCCATACCTAATGCCATTCTACTGTTCGTATCAGTAATTAAACCTGATTGGAACGGTCCTGCTGAGGCATTATTTAAATCTTGTTGTTGCTTGTTATAAGCGTTAGTGAGCGCAGCAACAAAACGATTTAAACGATCAGACGCATAACGTTGTTTATCTGCTTGATTTGGTGTGTAAATCACACCATCACGACGCATTTGCTCCACAGAAACCGCTAACGCACTCGCATCTTGTGCCATAACTTGTTCAATTTTATAACGAATCTCTGTGTTGGCTTTATCATCTGCACGACCCGTTGGCGCCCAATCGCTAATTAATACCGCACCATTTAACGTCGAATTTGTGCCTTCTTCTTTCAATAAACGCTCAATTTGTTTGAGATTATAAAGCTCGGCTTGCGCATCCGTATAAACAATCAATGCGCGTTCGCCATCAAATTGTGTCAAAGAATTTTTGATAATCGCTAATGGGGTTGAAGGCGGACGAATATCCACGCGTTCTTTTTTCGCATTAAGCAGAGGAAGTTCATAAGTCGGATCGGCTTGCGGCAATGTTACACCACCGCTTGCTAAAGGTGAAAAGCTCGGTATTTCACGATCAGAATTTTGATAAGTGTCGTTAGCCGTCTGCATTTTTTCTACGCTGTTTGAACACGCCGATAACAATGCTGAAGCGACTAAACTCAGTACGATTTTTTTCATTCCTTAAATCCTTCAATAAAAATAATTAAAATAATTAAAATAATGACCGCTCTTTGACAAATAAAAAAGTCGAAAGTTTAAAGGGCTGTAAAAACAACCCTTTAATTCATTAAATTAAGCCAGCAATTTTTAATGCTTCTTCTACTTTGACTTGCGCACCTTCGCTTAACACGGTAAGTGGTAAACGTAAGTGTGGAGTCTTAATTAAACCTAAACGATACGCTGCCCATTTGACCGGGATTGGGTTTGATTCAATAAATAAATCTTGGTGTAAAGGCATTAAGCGGGCATTAATTTCTTCCGCTTTCGCAAAATCGCCCACTAAAGCATAGCGACACATCGCGGCCATATCTTTTGCAGCAAGGTTATTTGTTACAGAAATAATACCCTCTGCGCCTAATTTCATCGCTTCTAATCCTGTGGCATCATCTCCACTTAATACAATGAAATCTTTACCGGCTAATTTTTTAATCGCAGTGATACGAGTTAAATCGCCTGTTGCTTCTTTAATGCCCACAATGTTATCAATTTGAGCCAAACGTGCCACGGTTTCAGGTTTCATATCACTACCAGTACGACCAGGTACATTATAAAGAAGTTGTGGTAGGTCCGTACATTCTGCAATCGCTTTAAAATGTTGGAACATGCCTTCTTGAGTAGGTTTATTGTAGTAAGGTACAACAGATAAACAACCCGCGACTCCGCTATCACGTAGCAATTTTGTCATCACAATGGCTTCACTCGTTGCATTAGCACCGGTGCCAGCAATGATTGGAATACGCCCTTTTGCTAACTCAACCGTCTTTTCAATCACTTTCACATTTTCTTCAATGCTTAATGTGGCGGATTCTCCCGTTGTCCCCACAGATACAATCGAATCTGTACCCGCATTGATATGAAACTCAATAAGTTTTTCTAATGTTTCAAAATCAATGTTTCCGTGGTTATCCATCGGGGTTACTAAAGCAACAATACTGCCTGAAAATAAGGGGGTTTGCGTAGTCATAGGCACTCCATTTACATCTATTTTGCGTTTTAACAATAACATTTGAAAATATCTGGTTATAATCGCTAAAATAGCCCAAATTTACAAATCATTTTTTACATTTTTAAGGATTTTTTATGAAAACATTACAAGCGGGTGACTTAGCACCGCAATTCACCCTTCCAAATCAAGACAACCAACCTGTTTCACTTGGTAACTTTAAAGGAAAAAAAGTACTCGTGTATTTTTATCCAAAAGCCTTAACGCCGGGCTGTACAACTCAAGCCTGCGGTTTACGTGATGCTAAAAGTGAGTTAGAAAAATTAGGTGTGGTTATTTTAGGCATCAGCACAGATGCCTCAAAAAAACTGGCTCAATTTGTTGAGAAAAAGTCACTCAATTTCACCTTGCTTTCTGATGAAGATCACCAGGTTGCCGAGCAATTTGGTGTATGGGGCGAAAAGAAATTTATGGGGCGCACTTATGATGGCATTCATCGTATTAGCTTCCTCATTGATGAACAAGGCAAAATTCAACACGTTTTTGATAAATTCAAAACAGGCGAACATCATCAAGTTGTCTTAGATTACCTGCAATCCCTTTAAATCCCCTCTCAAAACAACCGCACTTTCGATGATTTATCTCAAAGTGCGGTCAAAAAAATGATCATTTTTCTGATTTATATTTACGCTCTATTTTCCATTTGATAAAATCCCCTCCTAATTGAAATTAATTCTCAATTCATTTTTATTTTTTAGAACACACAAAGGGATTATCAGATGCCAAAACTTTTTGAGTTTTTACAACAATATAGTGATTACATCATTATTGGACTTTTACTTCTTATGAGTGTAATCATGCTTGCTACTGTGATTGAACGTTTTATCTTTTTAAGTCGTGTCAATGTCGCTAAATATTCCAATATCCACGCTCTTGAAATTGATTTAAATCGCAATATGACAATCATTTCAACCGTTGGCGCAAACGCACCTTATGTGGGTTTGTTAGGAACGGTAATTGGTATCTTATTAACCTTTTATCAAATTGGTCAGGCGGGCGGTGATGTTGATGCTGGCGCAATCATGATGCATCTCTCTCTTGCCTTAAAAGCAACGGCTTTGGGTATTTTAGTGGCAATCCCTTCCATGATTTTCTATAACGGTTTAGGTCGTAAAGTGGAAGTTAACCGCTTAAAATGGAAAGTGTTAAACGCTCAAAAAGATAAGGAATAATTGTGAAAAAATTTGATGAAATCAACATTATTCCTTTCATCGACATTATGTTGGTGTTATTAGCGATAGTGTTGATCACCGCATCCTTTATTTCTCAAGGAAAAATTCAAGTCAATGTGCCCAAAGCCAGTTCAACGGTCGCATTCAAATCGGATGAATTAGCCAAATTATTGACCGTGACGGCAGATAAACAACTTTATTTTAATGATAAACCAATCTCCCAAGAAGCCCTTGAAAAAGAGATCGCAAGCTGGAATAAAGATCAAAAAGTCACATTAAAAATTGATGCAGAAGCCTCTTTCCAAGATTTTGTGACGATTACTGACATGTTATCAAAAAATGAAATCAAAAATGTCGCCATTGTTTCCATGAAAGATAAAGGCGCCCCAAGTAAAACAACTCAAGGGAATGAAACAAAAAATACGCCTGAAGTAGGTGGAGTTGCAAGCGGAGGCGTTGGAGTAGGACGTAGTCAATGAACAGCCAACAAACCAAACGATCATTATTAGGTTTGCTTATTTCTTTATTGGTTCATGGTAGCATCCTTGGAGCGTTATTTTGGAACTGGCATACGCCACATGAAGCGGCGAGTAATGCTCCAGGTGAAATATCCACGACGATTTCAATGGAAATGATTCAAGGAATGCGTGTGGAAGAACCCGCTCCTGAGCCGGAACCCGAACCTCAACAGGCAGAACCAGAACCTGAAAAACAGGAAGTCGTTGCGGATCCAACGAAGAAACCAGAGCCTGAAAAGAAAAAAGAACCTGAGAAAAAGCCAGAAAAACCAATTGAAAAACCGAAACCAAAACCGAAAGAGAAGCCCAAAGAGAAACCTAAAAATGAGGTAAAAACAGAGAAACCGGTAGAGATGCCAAAGAATTTACCGATTGGTGATAAGAATATCAATTCAACGGCTACGGCGAATTCTAAAGCAACGACTACAGGTCAACCTGGTACAAATGGTGTTCAAGGTGGTTCTGGTACTAATACGGATGAACTAAATGCTTATCGTGCAGCGATTCGACGTGAAATTGAACGCCACAAACGCTATCCAGCTCGTGCAAAAATGATGCGTAAACAAGGCGTGGTGAGTGTGAGTTTTAGTGTGGGAGCAGATGGTTCCTTGTCAGGAGAACGTGTAACAACTTCCTCTGGTGATGAAAGCTTAGATAATGCAGCACTTGAGGCTGTGAGAAGTGCGAGACCTGTTGGTCCAAAACCTGCTGGATTTGCGTCTTCAGTAAACGTGCCAATTAGTT
This sequence comes from uncultured Haemophilus sp., assembly GCA_902481695.1. Taxonomy (GTDB): domain Bacteria; phylum Pseudomonadota; class Gammaproteobacteria; order Enterobacterales; family Pasteurellaceae; genus Haemophilus_D. Next base: position 8,540 of record CABSXY010000049.1, read on the forward strand.
TCACCATTCAATAAATAAAAAGGCGAACATCATGTTCGCCTTTTTATTTGCTAATTTTAATTAGCCCATACCGTATTTTTTCAATTTCTTACGCAATGTACCACGGTTGATACCGAGCATATTAGCTGCGCGAGTTTGGTTACCGCGGGTGTATTGCATAATCATATCTAACATCGGGTGTTCAACTTCCGCTAATACTAATTCGTAAAGATCATTCACATCTTGACCATCTAATTGTGATAAGTAATTGCGTAAAGCTTGTTTTACTGAATCACGTAATGGTTTGTTTGTTACTTGTGATTGAGAGTTTAAAACTGAAACGGTTAACGCTTCAGACGGACTACGTTGTTGTTCTAACATTTTTCTTTATCCAAAATTGAATTTAAAAAATCTTCCAGCACAATTAACTGCTCTTTCGGTTCATTAATTGCGTTAAAAGTCTGTCTAAAAACGGAATCGGGTTGAATTCCCTGTAAATACCAAGCCACGTGTTTGCGGGCTATTCGATAGCCTTTTTGCTCGCCATAGAACTGATGGAGTTCTTGAATATGACGCAAAATATGACCGCACTTTTCACGCAAACTTGGAGTTTGAATTATCGTATCATGTTCAACTAAAGCCTCGACGGCCTGAAAAAGCCATGGATTGCCTAGTGCTGCACGACCGATCATTATTGCATCGGCACCTGTATACTCAAGTACCTTTTTCGCTTTCGAGGCAGAATCAATATCACCATTCGCAATAACTGGAATTGAAATTGATTGTTTGACTGCTCGAATATTGTCGTATTCCGCTTCCCCTTCAAATAAGCATTCTTTCGTCCGCCCATGAATGGTTAAAGCTTGAATACCAGATTGTTCTGCAATTTTGCCGATTTGCACACAGTTTCGGTTTGCCTTATCCCAACCTGTGCGAATTTTCAACGTCACAGGCACATCAACGGCATTCACCACTTCTTTTAAAATTTTTTCCACTAAATCAGGAAATTGAAGCAGTGCAGAGCCCGCTAATTTTCGATTTACTTTCTTTGCGGGACAGCCCATATTGATGTCGATAATTTCAGCACCATAGGCTACATTAATTGCTGCAGCTTGGGCCATTTCTAAAGGATCAGAACCTGCGATTTGCACCGCATTTAGTCCTAGCTCTTCACTATGTGCTAAACGAAGTTTCGATTTCTCTGTATGCCAAACTTGTGGATTAGTGGACATCATCTCTGAAAACGTTAATCCCGCGCCATAATGGGCACATAAACGTCGAAAGGGTTGATCCGTGATACCTGCCATGGGTGCCAATAAAATACGATTTTTTAATTCATAAGAACCAATTCGCATTTTATGTTATCCCCAATTACAAGTCCTATCTCCAGCAAGTCAGGCAACAATAGCAACCGACAAGGGGTGCTATATTACGCATTTTTCTTTTTTTTGCAAAGTGAATTTTGTTCAAAAAATGCACTTTTTTTAATTGACAAAAAGAAATTAAGCCGATTTTAATTTACCTGTAATGCGGCACCATTCCTCTTTTACCGCGACAGGATCTAAATCAAAGGATTGTGCATAAGCATCGCATACCGATTGTGCTTGTGTTTCTAAAATGCCGGATAGTCCTAGATCCCCACCCTCTTTCACTAATTGAGAAATAATTGGGTAAAGTTCTTTTAATGGACCCGCAAGAATATTCGCTACAACGACATCCGCTTTTAAATCGGCAGGTTTGTCATCGGATAAGAAAAGCTGAAGACGATCTGCCACCCCATTCTGTTCCGCATTA
>CABSXY010000050.1 GCA_902481695.1 uncultured Haemophilus sp.
TTATTCGCAGTTACGCTTTCCACTTTAAGGTTTTTCTTGATACCTACACGAATATTGCCGCTCTTATCAATGTTTGTCATCACATTATCGCCACCATCAAACTCACTCCAGTTTGTGTTGCTATCTGCGCCTTTCACATTGATTTGGCTATTTAATTTCGCACCGTAAACATCGCCTACGTTTGCGCCAAATTTTAAGCCATCACTTAATGTTGCGATAGTTTCGCCACCAAAGTTCATACGATTTGGTGTCTTACCATCCAAGTTTGGTGCGGCATCTTTACCACTTACTACTGTAATTGGCGTTGAGTTATCACCTTCGCCAAGATTAATTGTTGTGGTATTAACTGTTTTTGCGGTGACATTTTCCGCTTTCAAGTCTTTTGTGGTTGAAATCGTGAAGTTAATACCATTCTGTTCAAGTTTGATATTATCACCAGCGATATAGTTTACAGTCGCACCTGGCGCAACATTTGCTACTGAAGTACCACTTACTTCACCAGTAGAGCCTTCTTTCTTCGTTGCAGTTGCATTCCAGCCTTTACCCGCTAGTTCTTTCACTGCGTATAACTGACTACCATTTACCGCATCTTTCGATGTGCTCGTTACATCACCATCTTGAACATTGGTTACTTTCTTATCACCAGCATTGATACCATCTGTTGTTACAGATACATCACCTGCTTTTAAGCCATCTTTATTTAAAGCGACATTATCTCCTACTTTCACACCGTCATTATTCATCACGGTATCACCTGCTGTTACGCTATCAACTTTGATGTCTTTTGCTAAATTGAAAGTAACATCATTACCTTTTTTAGTAATATTAATGTTCCCATCTGTATTATTTAGGTCAACCGTATCACCAGGTTTCACATTAGAAGAATCTGCACCATTTGCTGTTAAATTCCAACCCTTGTTAGCCACCTCTTCTACTTTCTTAAGCTGTGAAACATTTACTGCATCAGTATCATCTTCACCTGCTTTCAAGCCAGTAATTTTCTTATCACCCATATCAATGCCTTTGTTATTGATCGTTACACCACCAATGTCAGCACTATTTAGGTCTTTAAGATCTTTGGCTAATTTCACGTTTAATGTGCCATTACCATCAGATTCAACACCAATATTCTTATCAGATAACGTACCCGTTGCTCCACCTTTTACAAAGATTTGAGCACCTAAACGACGCTCAAAGTTCTTCGCTGCATTATCGCCACCAAAAGTGAGAGCTTTAAATGCTTGTTCAGCGGTTTGATTAATCGCATCATTCACATTATTAACTGTGGTGCCATTTACGGTAATTGGCGCTTTAGTCACGGAAACATCACCTGCTTTCAAACCATTTGAATCAATTTTGGTATCACCCGCAGTGACACTATCAACTTTAATATTTTTAGCTAAGTTAAACGTCACATTATCATCTGTTGCTTTTTTAGTAATTTGAATGTTGTCATCGGTGTTATTCAAATCAACAGTTTCACCAGGTGCTACATTACTACCATTTTGACCATTAGCAGTTAAATTCCAGCCTTTATTAGCTACTTTTTCCACATCTTTTAATTGTGAAACATTCACTGCATCTGTGTCTTCGGTACCCGCTGCAACATTGCTAATTTTATTACCTGCTGCATCAATACCTGATTTAGTGACACTTGGACCACCGGCAATTTTTAAACCATCAGTATTAATGGTTGTATCGCCAGCTTTTACGCTATCAACTTTGATATCCTTCGCTAATTTAATTTCTAACTTATCCTGGCCATTCGCTACTACGCCAATGTTACCATCGGAAAGTTTACCAGCATCAGCTACACCACCAACCAAGTTAACTTTTTGACCTAATTTACGCTCTACATCCTTTCCTGTATCACCAGCAAAAGTTAATGGCATATTGCGTACTTTATTAATTGCGTCAGTTACATCACCTGCGGTTGCAATATTATTTCGGTTGGCTGCTGTTGCATTGCCTGCTGCATCAGTCGTGATATTTGTTGTATTCACATCAAATTTCACAATTGTGCCATTTGGGGTTTTAGTCACATTCGCGGTAGTTAAGTTTCCATCTTTGAAGTTCACTACACCATTATTATTAATGCGTGATTTAGGTGAACCATTTTCTTGTACATTAAAACCGCTATTGTTTAATACTGCGTGAAGTTGTGAACCGTTAATTGCATCAGTTGAAGTCGCGGAGATACGACCTGCTGCTACATTCTGGATTTGGCGCTCATTGCCTGCTTTACCTACAGACACCGCACCGCCAATTGCTGAAGAATTCGCAGCAAATGAAACAGTCGTATTAACGCCTGCATCATTTTTAAATGTTGCCCCTGAAGATGTAGCATCAAACACATTTGAACCAGCTACAGTACTGTTACCTAATGCAACAGAGCCTCCCACAGTTGCGTTAGATGATGCACCTAAAGCAATCGAGCTACCACCATTCGCAGCAGATTCAGCACCTAATGAGACAGATTGGTATTGAGATGTACTATTTGTACCCATAGCGATAGCTAAATCACCCTTTGTGGTCGCATTATCACCAATTGCCACACCGTGTCTTAATGTTGCATTCGCATTATTACCAATTGCAATGGTACTCCAAGCATTTGTCCCTGTTGTTGCATTAGGTCCAATAGCTACAGCGTGAAGGCCTGTTGCATTGGCATTAAAACCGATTGCAACGCTTAATTGCTCTGCTGTTTTTGCGTTTGGACCAGCTGCAAAACTATAACTTTTTGCTGTACTCGCATTATTACCAATAGCAACTGATTCTCTTGCTCCATCAGCTACATTAGCGTTGGAACCAATCGCAGTAGATTGGTTACCTAGTGCAGTTGCATTCATTCCCACAGCTGTTGCATTAGCTTCTTTCGCTTTTGCAAAAGAACCCACTGCCGTAGAATTACTATTTGTAGTTTGAGCACCGTTACCTAATGAAACACCGCCAGCAGCACTTGAATATGCATCGACCCCAATAGCAATATTTTTCTCATTAAGACTTCTTGCATTTAAACCCATTGTAATCGAGCCTGCAGATATTGGCGAAGTACTTGCATTTGGACCAATCGCAATAGAGTCAACACCTGAGGCCCCCGTATTATTCTGGTTGCCCGTTACATTGGATTTAACCGAGAAATAACGAATTTTTTCAAGTTCTGCCATCGCAGCATAAAGCTGAGAACCATTGATTGCATCAGTTGAGTTTGCAGAAATATCACCTGGTGATAAGTTGATAAGTTGACGTTCATAGCCTTTTTTACCGATAGAAACAACGTCCCCTGCAATAGTATTTGCACCACCAGCCCAAGTATAAGTTGTCCCTAAAATAGTACGAGTAGTATAGGCAACCCCCGCTTTATCCGTCGCAGAACCACCACCAATCGCAACAGAGTTTGCAAAAGTTGCATTAGCCCCAGTACCAACAGCGACAGCATTCGTTTTTTGAGCTGCAGCCAATGAACCTAATGCTAATGAAAGATCCCCTGATTTTGTTTTTGTTCCTAATGATACAGCAGCCTCACCAGCAATCGTATTCATCCAACGGGGAGTTTGAAGATCTCCTCCAGTTAAATCTTTAAATGCTTGTTGAACCGTTCCCGTTTTATCTTGGCCATTAGTATTGATATAAGTCGTTTGTGTAGCGGCTGCTGAATCAGTATCATCCCCACCAATTGCAACTGATGCATTACCATAAGAAATAACATTACCGCCAATCGCAATTGATTGATCGCCTCGAGCCCATGCACCTTCAGTAATAGAACCACCATATATCCCCGCATTATCAGCTCTAATGCCGGCTCCAATAGCAATAGACTGGTTTACTTGTCGAGAAGAAGTGCTATCGCCAACCTGAGCACTTTGACCGATGAGAATATTACGGTTACCTGTAGTTCCACCATAATTTCCTGCGCCATCACCAATCAACACACTATTGGCATAACGACCATTTACGCCATTACCAATAGCGGTAGTTTTTTCAGCGGTTGCTGATGTGGCACGGTCCCCAACCGCAATACTAAAAGGATGTACATTTGTAGGCGCATTGCTTCCATCCCCCACAATCACTTTTGCTTGTACTGGCATCATCACCGCAGATAAAGAAAGTGCAAATGCAGAAAGTTTGAAAAAAGAAGATAAACGTGTTTCGCTTGTTACACGTTGTTCTGAGTTTGAAGAAGCTTTTACGGCTCCTTTCGCTAATTCTGATGTCACGACGAAAGATTGTGTCGTTTTGTTCCAAATAATCTTAAATACTTTGTTCATAAAAAAGTTCTCCCAAACAAATAGGTCAACAAGTCGTTGCGAAGCTAAAATAATGCAAACTAAGCAAGTAAATAATAAAGTTTTTGGAGTATATAGGAGCTAAGCATAAGATCAAGGAAATGTTTGCTTTTTGCACTGTTTTTTTACAAAAAATTTACATTTTAACGTTTGCGTAAAAAGCGAACATTAAAAAAGTACTCAGGATGGGCTAATCACAAGGGTTTAATCTCTCTCAAACAAGTAAAAAACACGATGAAAATCGACCGCACTTTTTTCCTCTTTCAAGGTATCCTCCTTTACCACTTTTCTAATACCCAATGTACCTCTTTATGAGTATTTTAATTTTAAAGTTTGATCAACCTCAAAGTTTTGAAAAAAAACCTTAGAAAAACTACTACTTTTTGGTATCTTGTGCTTGCACTGAACTATTTTTATGAGTGAATTCAAAAGCTTAATAGGAATTGTTTGCATTTAAAATTGTTTTTTTATTCTTTCCTAATGGAGTGATTATCGTGAACGCATTGAGAAAAAGCCTTGTTTTGGCCACTTCTTTCGCAGCTTTAGGTGTGTATAACTCAGCGATGGCTGAAATGGTATACAAGCCTGTTGAACAACCTGTGGAAGCACCAAACCCTAATTTAAAAATCGAAGCAGTGAATGAAAAATTTGCTGAGAAATATCCTAGCCAATTCAATTCGTGGAAAGCGACTGAAAAAGGCGACAAAATCATCTATGCTAATGAACAAGATCCTCGTTTAATCGTGTTATGGGGGGGCTATTCTTTCGCAAAAGAATATAACGCACCTCGTGGTCACGTTTATGCAGTAGAAGATGTACGTAATATTTTACGTACTGGTGCGCCCAAAAATGCAAATGATGGCCCTCAACCAATGGCATGTTGGACTTGTAAAGGTCCAGACGTTCCTCGTTTAATTGCAGAATGGGGTGAAGATGGTTACTTTGGTGCAAAATGGGCTAAAGGTGGACCTGAAGTGGTCAACTCAATCGGTTGTGCAGACTGTCACGATACTACATCAAAAGACTTTGCCGAAGGCAAACCAGCATTACGTATTGCTCGTCCACACGTTCTTCGTGCATTAGATCACTTAAATAATGCACTTCAAGCAAAAGCAAAAGCTGAAGGTAAAGAACAACCTAACTTAAGCTTTAACACAGCTGCTCGCACTGAAAAACGTGCTGAAATCTGTGCAAACTGTCACGTTGAATACTACTTCGCGGGCGACTTAAAACAAGTAACCTACCCGTGGAACAACGGTCAAACTGTTGATGACATCGAAAAATACTACGATGATATCGGCTTCAGTGACTGGACTCACTCTCTTTCTAAAGCACCAATGTTAAAAGCGCAACACCCTGACTTTGAAATTTGGTCTTTAGGTATGCACGGTAAAAACGGCGTAACTTGTATCGACTGTCACATGCCTAAAGTACAAGGTAAAGACGGTAAAGTTTACACCGACCACCAAATCCAAAACCCATTCGATGCATTTGATACCACTTGTGCAAACTGTCATGATCAAAGCAAAGAAAAACTTAAAGACATCGTTGCTTCACGTAAAAAAGAAGTGAAAGATGTAATGGGTCGTTTAGAAGATCAAATTGTTCGTGCTCACTTTGAAGCGAAAGCGGCATGGGATGCAGGTGCAACTAAAGAAGAAATGGAACCTGCTTTAATGGATATCCGTCACGCTCAATGGCGTTGGGACTACACAGCAGCAAGCCACGGTGGTCACATGCACGCACCTGATGTAATGCTTCGCGTATTAGGTTCTGGTATCGACAAAGCTGCAGATGCACGTGCTAAACTTGCAGCAATCTTAACTAAACATGGCGTGAAAACTCCGGTTGAAGTACCAGATATTTCTACAGCTGATAAAGCATGGAAAGTAATGGGTATTGATATCGAGAAAGAACGTCAAGCGAAAAAAGAATTCTTAGAAACTGTTGTACCTCAATGGGTAAAAGAAGCGAAAGCCAATGGCAAATTAGCTGAAGATACCGCAACAAAACAATAAAAAAAGAACCGCACTTTGTAACTAAAGTGTCGAAGTGCGGTCATTTTTAACCATATATTTGAGGTAATCAGAATGAATTTAACTTCTTTAATCAGCAAATCGGCAAAATCCCTTGCATTGCTTGCAATGCTTGCGGCAATGCCAATGGCTGCTAGTGCGGAAGAGATGGCAAAAACACCTGCCTCTCAACTCACTTATGAGCCACAATTGGATAACCAACGTGATCCAAACCAATATTGTGCGAAATGTCACAAATTTGACCAAGTTGATAAAAACCAAACTTTAGATCAATCTGGTGGTGAATTACACTTTGGTAAATTCCACGGCGCACACTTAAATCAAAAAAGCCCTAACACAGGTAAACCGATTAACTGTGTAAACTGTCACGGTAATATTTCGGAAGATCACCGTCGTGGTGCAAAAGATGTGATGCGTTTTGATGGCGATATCTTTGGTGATAAAAAACCAATGTATACCGCGCAAGAACAAAACCAAGTTTGTTTTGCTTGTCACCAACCGGCAAAACTTCGTGAAAAACTTTGGGCGCACGATGTTCACGCAATGAAATTGCCTTGTGCAAGCTGCCACACATTACACCCGAAAGATGATGCGATGAAAGGTATTCAACCGAAAAATCGTGTGAAACTTTGTGTAGATTGCCACGGCGAACAACAAAAACGCAAAGCGGCAAAAGACGCACAATCACAAACGCAATCAACCGAACAAAAGGATAAATAATGACAGCTTGTTCACGCCGAAACTTTGTTTCCGGCATGGGGGCATTAATCCTTATGACGGGGACATCAGTTACCTCTTTAGCGAAAGAGGAAAAGGCGGATAAACCGAAACGCTATGCAATGGTACACGACGAAACAGCTTGTATCGGCTGTACCGCTTGTATGGATGCTTGTCGTGAAACAAACCACGTTCCTGAAGGCGTTTCACGTTTGGAAATTCTCCGTAGTGAACCTTACGGCGAATTCCCAAATCAAGAATACGAGTTTTTCCGTCAATCTTGCCAACATTGTACAAACGCCCCTTGTGTGGCTGTTTGTCCAACCGGTGCATCATTTATTGATCCTGAAACAGGTATCGTAGATGTGCATAAAGATCTTTGTGTAGGTTGCCAATACTGTGTTGCAGTTTGTCCTTACCGCGTACGTTTCATTCACCCAGTACACCGTACTGCGGATAAATGTAACTTCTGTCGCGATACAAACTTAGCAGCTGGCAAACAACCTGCTTGTGTAGAAGCTTGTCCAACCAAAGCATTAACCTTTGGTGATATGAATGACCCAAGCAGTGCAGTTTCCCGCAAAGTGAAAGAAAAACCGGTTTATCGCACGAAAGTGGAATTAGGTACTCAACCAAATCTTTACCATATTCCATTCCAACACGGGGAGCCAAGAAGATGACATTAGATTATCCTGTTCCGTTTCACACACCTAATTTGGTGTGGGATTCAACAATCGCTATCTATTTGTTCTTACTTGGTATTTCTTCCGGTGCGGTACAATTAGCGATTGCTTATAAACGTAGTCACAAATTAGAAAATCCTAGCAAAAACTGGATTATCCGAGCGGCCGCCGTTTTAGGTTCTGTGCCAACATTAATTGGTTTAACCCTGTTAATTTTCCACTTGGCACGTCCTTGGACATTCTGGAAATTGATGTTTAACTATCAATTCAACTCTGTAATGTCTATGGGGGTAATGTTATTCCAAGTTTATATGCTGTTCTTGGTATGTTGGTGTGCAGTTATCTTCAAAGAAGATATCATGGCGCTCATCCAACGTTTTATGCCAAAACTTGGCTTTGTCGGTAAAATTATCAATGTATTAGAACGTTTAACTGGTCCTGTAGAGGTTATTCTCTTCATCTTAGCCGCTGTGCTAGGGGCTTATACCGGTTTCTTACTATCAGCATTGATCAGTTACCCAATGTTAAATAACCCTGTTCTACCAGCGTTATTCTTGGCTTCAGGTACCTCTTCAGGTATCGCTGCAACCTTCTTATTTATCCTCATTGCAGGTAAATTAAAAGGTGATAGCCATGAATCACACTTCATTCATAAATTTGAAGTGCCAATTATGGTAACTGAACTTGGTTTATTAATCTGCTTCTTTGTTGGTCTACACTTTGGTGGCGGTCAGAAAGTAGTTGCATTACACAATGCACTTTCCGGCTTCTGGGGGGCTGTATTCTGGATTGGGGTATTCTTAATTGGTATCTTAATTCCACTATTTGCCAACCTTGCCGTAAAAGACAACTTAAAATACAACAAGAACTTTATTATCCTTGTGTCAATCTTCGACTTAATCGGGGTTCTCTGCTTACGTTACTTCATCTTGTATGCAGGACAACTTACCGTTGCGTAAGGATAAACTTCTTATTTAATCAAAAGGCGTATACAATACGCCTTTTGTTTATTTAAAAGACTAAAGTGCGGTTAATTTTACGTATGTTTTTCATGCTTAAAATTAACCTTATTTTGTCAAATACAACCATTAATACTGAAGAATACTATGCTCCCCGAATTCGGATTTCTCTCATTACTCTTTGCCACCACCGCGGCGCTCTTACTTTCCATCGTGCCGCAAATTGGTATTTGGCGAAATAAACCCTCTCTCACCAACACGGCTTGGGGATTAAGTTATTGCTTCGGTATTTTTACGAGCGTTTCAATCGGTATTCTTGCCTACTCTTTTGCAACAGATGACTTCACTTTGGAATACGTGGCAGCGCACTCCAATTCTCAACTACCGACATTTTTTAAAGTCGCCGCCACCTGGGGCGGACATGAAGGCTCCATTTTATTTTGGCTTTTCACATTAAGTCTTTGGTTAGTGGCTTTTGCCTTTTTCTCTCGCAAAAATGACCGCACTTTTTCTGCACAAACCCTTTCTTTACTCGGCTTAATTTGTCTTGGATTTGCTATTTTCATTTTGTTCTACTCTAATCCATTTGGACGTGCTTTTCCTGCCCCTTCGGAAGGGCGAGATCTCAACCCAATGCTGCAAGATATTGGCTTAATTTTCCATCCACCACTGTTATATGTGGGTTATGTGGGCTTTGCCGTTAACTTTGCCATGTCCATTTCTGCCTTGATCTTTAATCGTTCTGCACAAGCAATTGCGCGTGCGATGCGAGCCTGGGTTCTCGTTTCTTGGCTATTCTTAACATTAGGAATAGTGCTCGGTGCATGGTGGGCATATTATGAATTAGGCTGGGGCGGCTGGTGGTTCTGGGACCCAGTAGAAAACGCCTCTCTTATGCCGTGGTTATTAGGTCTTGCTCTTTTACACAGCTTAATGGTGACTGAAAAACAAGGTGCTTTCAGCTATTGGACAACACTCTTTTCCCTACTTGCTTTTGCATTCAGTGTATTAGGCACATTTATTGTCCGTTCAGGCGCATTAACATCAGTTCACGCTTTTGCCTTGGATAGTTCTCGCGGTTATGTGTTATTACTTATTTTCTTCTTACTAACTGTTGGTTCTCTGAGCTTATTTGCCCTACGCACAAATACCAATGAAAGTGCGGTCAAATTTCCACTCATTTCTAAAACTGGGGCTATTTTAGGTTTAAACATCGTATTGACCGTTGCAACCGTCAGTACCTTCTTAGGCACTTTCTATCCAATGCTATTCCAAGCCATGAATTGGGGAAGTATTTCTGTGGGGGCCCCTTACTTTAATAGTATTTTCTTGCCATTGCTCACGTTAGTGCTTTTTGCGATGGCGGCGACGCTTTGCTTAAGCTGGTTTAAATCAGACAAAAAACGCTTTTTCAAACGTCTGTTATTACTTATTCCCGCTGCAGTAATTGCTTATGGCATGAT
>CABSXY010000051.1 GCA_902481695.1 uncultured Haemophilus sp.
ATGCACTTATTGGCAAAATCAGAAAAATGAAGCTTGGTTTACAAGAAGAAGGAGAGACTGATTTTATCAATCTCAAATGTCCACCCGATATGGTGAGTATTTTGCGACAATCACCTAATTTCTTACCCGCCTATCACATGAACAAAACCCATTGGCTGACGATTGTGTTAGATCATGGCGTAGAAACCGAAGAAATCTTCAAATTGTTAGATTGGAGCTACGACTTAACAAAGTAGGAGAATTTAAAAACACCTAAAAATCTGACCGCACTTTTGTCTTTCTTTACTTTAGTCACGGCGAGTAAGATAATGAATAAAAACTATTATCAAAATACAGGTATTAGCCCTGATTCAATAAGGAGATAACCATGGCAATGAATAGACGTGATTTTTTAAGAATGAGTGCGGCACTTACAGCAGCGGGCATGTCACCTTCTCTCTTTGCGGCAACGAAAGAACAATTTACCATTTATGGTGCACCCGCGATGCCAAGTGTGACCATTGCGGTGGCGGCAGCACAAGGTAAATTAGCCAAACAAGCGGATGTCGCATTAGAAATTTGGCGCTCGCCTGATCAACTGCGTGCAGGCGTGGCAAGTGGTCAATTTAAAGTGATGATGAGCCCAAGTAATGTGGGCGTGAATTTACGTAATCAAGGGCAACAAGTTGGTATGGTAAATATTCTCACCAATGGCATTACGCAGTTAATGTGTAAAAGTACGCCTATCACTTCACCGCAAGAATTGGTCGGTAAAAAAATCCTTGTGCCATTTAAAAACGATATGCCTGACATCGTATTGCAAGCTTTACTGAAAAAACTAAATATTGATATTAATAAAGTGGATATCACTTATGCGGCCACACCAACGGAAGCGATTGGTTTGTTCTTACTGAAAGATTTCCATGCCGCTATTCTGCCAGAACCGATGGCGAGCGCCGTTGTGCAGAAAGCTAAAATTGTCGGTACGGAGATTGTGCGTGGGTTTGATTTAGTGAAAGAATGGGGACAAGCGTTTAACACCAAACCACTTATTCCAATGGCAGGCATTATTGCCAATGAAGAATACTTCCACGCACACAAGGCAGAGTTTGATCTACTTCACCAAGATTTAAGTGATGCGTTAAACTGGATTATGGCTAACCGAAAAAGTGCGGCTGAAATTGGCGCTAATTATCTGCCGGCACCAGAAGCCGCTATTGAAATGGGCTTAGACGGTGCGCGCTTAACAGTGACCAAAGCCAGTGAACTGAAAAATGAAATCATGCAATTCTATGAAACTTTGATGGAATTCAATCCAAAACTATTAGGTGGTAAATTGCCGGATGATAAATTCTTCTTGGCTTAATTTGAAACTGAATCACAACACATGATTAAAACTGACAAAATCCGTAAACCACAACCTGTCCTGTTTTACATCATCGACTACCTCTGGAGCGGCTTTACTGGCTTGAGTGTAGCGATGATGGTTGTTGCCTTGTGGGCTTGGGGCAGCGCAGTATTTGGTGAATTTATGCTGCCTGCTCCCGCGGATGTTTTTCAAAAAGCCCTTGATTTGCTCGAGCATTTCCAACAAAACGAAATCGGCATTTCGTTATGGCGTTCCGTGGTGGGCATTACCATTGCATTAGTCGCAGGCTTAGCCGCAGGGCTGATTGCGGGCAGCTTTAAAACCGCTATGGCATTGCTCAAACCCGTCATTACGATTTTGTTAGCCATGCCGCCAATTATTTGGGTCGTGATGGCATTATTTTGGTTTGGCTTTGGCAATCCTAGCGTGCTATTTACCATTATCGTATTAGTCGCCCCGCTGACCTTTGCCAGTGCCGCCATGGGCATGGCAAGTGTCAACAAACAACATGAAGAATTGTTTGATGCGTACAAACTCGGATTGTGGAAAAAAATCCGCTATTTGTATGTTCCCCATCTCACAGGCTATGTGATTTCCAGTATTGGCGTCGCGGTTGCGATGGGCGTGAAAGTGGTAATTATGGCAGAGCTTTTGGGAGCCAATGAGGGTGTGGGTGCAAAAATTGCCGATGCCAGAGCCATGTTAGATACATCAACGGTCATGGCTTATGTGCTGTTGGTGATTGTGTTTGTTTCACTCTTTGAATATTTGATTACCAAGCCATTGGAAATCCTGTTTATGCCGTGGAGAAGATAATGCTGAGTTTAAAGAATGTGCGTTTTGAAATTCTCCGCGATCCCATCGTGCGCGATTTTAGTATGGATTTACAACCGGGCGAAGTAAAAACTTTATTCGGCCCAAGCGGTTGTGGTAAAACTACGGTACTGCGTTTGATTTCAGGTTTAGAAACACCAAAATCGGGCGAAATCAAGAATACATTTCGTAAAACAGGCTTTCTGTTTCAAGAAAATCGTCTATTAGAAAATCTCACTGCTATGCAGAATATCGCCATTTTTATGGATAATCCTAATGAAAATGAAATCATTGCGCTGGCAGAAAAGATCGGGCTTTCTTCGGGTGATTTGAATAAATACCCGACCGAATTATCGGGTGGAATGGCAAAACGCGTGGCATTTTTGCGTCTATTGCTATGTGGCTGTGATTTAGCCTTATTGGACGAACCTTTTGTCGGTTTGGATCGCGATTTACGTGATATTTTAGCCGCTATGCTTGTAGAGAAAATTGAGCAACAAGGCATGGCTTGCATTTTAGTGACGCACGATCGTTTTGAAGCAGCTCGATTAAGCCGAGAGATTATGCAGCTTTCTCCAAAAGGGATGGATGTGCAAAATGTGATTACCTTGCCAACGCCATTATCCGAACGCAATTCAGCCTTTGAAGAAACCATAGTCGCACGCGAATTTCAAGGAATCCATTACTATGAATAATTTCTTTACCCATCCGATGCGACCCTTTTTTGTTGGTGCTGCTATTCTAGCGATTGTTGGTGCCTTGAGCTTTTTCATTAGCCCTGATGATCTCATCCTACACCGCAAAATTTTCTTAGAATTTATGCTGCCAGCCGCATACGGCGGCTTTCTGACAGCTTCCATGCTCGAATGGACAAATTACAAAGGTAATTTAAAACCTATTGCAACGATTTTAGCGGTGCTCTTGCTTGCGGGATTGGTGTTATTGCCATTTTCCCCACAAACTGCCTCGTTTTTAGTGGCAGCTTATTGGCTCGCATTGTTACTCTTTTGTGCTTGGCTGTTTTGGTTGGATCGTAATACCGACAATTTTACTTTACTGATGTTACTTGCGGCATTTATGGTTTGTCAGACTGCTTACGCCATGACTGATAGCCTGAAATTATTGCGAGCACAGGTGCATTTGAATATGGCGGCAGTGATGTTTGTATCAATTCGAGTTAGCATTCTATTAGGCGCAGAGGCACTGAAAGAAAGTACATTGAAAGATCCCGTATTTATCCCGAATGTCGTGTATAAAAATATCGCAATTACATTTTTATTACTTCATACCGCAGCAGAGCTTTGGTTGCCTGCACAAACAGCCACTTTTACTGCTTTTGCCGTTGGCTTTATCTTGCTGGCCAAGTTACGCGAATTACATCATCACGAACTGCTACGTAAACATTACGTACGTACTTATTATTTCCTTCAACTGTTCGCCGCAATTGGCTATTTGTGGATGGGCATCAATAAATTAATTGATGAGCCGACTGCCGATCCGTTACACATGGTGACACTCGGCGGGATTCTCGGCAGTATGATGATGATTTGGCTCACTGCGGGATTATGGCATAGTGGCTTTACGAAACTGGATTACCCAAAACTCTGCCGCCTTGCCGTGCTTTGTCTTTTCACGGCAGCACTTTCCCGAGCCTGTTTAATGTATGTGGACGAGCTATTTTTTATCGTGATTCCAGCTATTTTAATTGCTATCGTGTTTGTACTGTATCTCGCAACCTTTGTGCCGATATTCCGAAACAACGCGTTTACGGATGATCCGGAGTAATGACCAATCCGCACATCAATGTGCGGATTTTTGATATTTTTTAGACCGCACTTAATAAGCTTTTAATTGGGCCATTGCTTTACAATCTGCAGCTTGATGATCATCTTCGGTAATTAAACTTTGTAGGAAATGTTTAATTTCAGTCAGTTCGGCAATTTTTTCTTCGACTGAAACCAAATGTTTTGCCAACATACTATCCACTTCACAATGTTGAGATTGCTGCGTTTTCATCTCATTAAAAAATTTAATTTCGGCCAAACTAAAATCTAACGCTCGGCAGGTTTTAATAAATTTTAATTGTTTCAAACTGGCTTCATCATAATCTCGATAACCATTTGCCAGACGTTTAGGCTCTGGCATTAACCCCATTTTTTCATAATACCGAATGGTTTCTAAATGAATACCGCTTTGTTTGCTCAGTTCGTGAATCTTCATCTTGTTAAAATCAAGTCTTGACCTTGTAGTTGCTACGGATTTTATACTTTATCCCAAGTTAATCAAAGACACAATGAGGAGCCGTATGTCCAACCATCATTCCCATGAACATCATGACCATTCATCTCATGAGCATATTCCACAAGATAAAAAAATCTTAGTACTCAGTTTTGCCATCATTACGGGCTTTATGGTTGTCGAATTTGTTGGAGGCTATTGGTTTAACAGTTTGGCACTCATGGCTGATGCCGGACATATGGCAAATGATAGCTTATCGTTATTTTTAGCCTTGTTAGCGTTGTTTCTATCCGCTCAAAAACAACGATACATTGCCCTACTTAATAGCGGTTCATTGATTGTCGTGGCATTGATGATTTTATTTGAAGCCATTCAACGCTGGCAAAATCCCATCGAGATGATGGCATTACCGATGCTTGGGGTTGCCTCTCTCGGATTATTGGTGAATCTTTTCGTTGCAAAGATGATGTTGAACAGCGATCATGATAATCTCAATATCAAAGCGGCGTATCTACATGTACTCACCGATTTATTCGGTTCCATTATTGCCATTCTTTCGGGGCTCAGTGCCTATTTTCTGGGATGGTTATGGGTTGACCCATTGGCAAGTATGATATTAAGCATGCTAGTATTAAAAAGTGGAATCGGAGCGTTCCGCTTGGCATTAAAAAACACCTAAAAAACGAACCGCACTTTGTTTTGATATTTCCAAAAGTGCGGTCAATTTTCAACGATTATTTCAACTCGCCTCGTTCTACAATAATTCCGACATTATTTGCTTGAGCAATCGCTTTAGGTTTGCTTAATTTCAGACGTAACCATGAAATCCCAAAACGTTGTTGTAATTGGTCTGCTACTTCATAAGCCACTCGCTCAATCAATAAAAATGGCTTAGCTTGAACATAATCTAAAATAAATTGGCTCACTTCGGCATAATTTAGGCAGTATTGCACATCATCCATTTCTGCAGCTTTTCGACAATCCCATGCCATTTCCAAATCAAAAACAAGCTTTTGTTTAATTTGCTGTTCCCAGTCATACACGCCAATTTGGGCGAAGACCACTAATTCTTCAATAAAAATTCGATCCATCTCTCATTCCTGTAAAAATATAGTGGGCTTATGCTATCAAGTTTGGTTAAAATAACGAACAAGTTTTTCAAATACAATCAAGATTGTGGAGCACTAAATGAGCCTATTTGCCCTTTTTTATATGATTTTTGCTTATTTACTGGGTTCGATTTCCAGTGCAATTTTGATTTGTAAGATCGCTGGTTTACCTGACCCACGAAAAAATGGTTCTAATAATCCAGGTGCGACCAATGTATTGCGTATTGGTGGACGTTGGGCGGCGCTCGCAGTATTAATTTGCGATATGTTAAAAGGGATGTTACCGGTTTGGGCAGGGTATTATTTAGGGCTCACGCAATTTGAATTAGGCATGGTGGCATTAGGCGCATGTTTAGGCCATATTTTCCCTATTTTCTTTCAGTTTAAAGGCGGAAAAGGCGTCGCGACCGCATTCGGTGCCATCGCGCCAATCTCTTGGGGCGTAGCCGGTTCAACGATAGGTACTTGGTTGCTAGTATTTCTAATTAGCCGTTATTCCTCATTAAGTGCGGTCATTACGGCGCTTCTCGTGCCATTTTACGTTTGGTGGCTTAAACCTGAATTCACCTTCCCCGTTGCCTTAGTTTGCTGCTTGCTAATTTATCGCCACCACGACAATATTCAGCGCTTATGGCGAGGTCAAGAAGATAAAATGTGGGGAAAATCTAAAAAGAAATAAATAAAAAAACCTGTCGATAATCGACAGGTTTTCTTTTTATCAAAACGGCTTAGAAATCAACCGCACTTTTAAGTTTTTTCAATGCGTTGGCTTCAAGCTGACGAATACGTTCTGCAGACACATTATATTTTGCTGCAAGATCGTGAAGAGTTGCTTTTTCATCATCTAACCAACGTGCTTTGATAATCTCTTGGCTACGTTCATCAAGATTTGCTAAGGCTGTACCTAATTTTTCTGTCGCTTGTTCTTCAAAGTTTTCACTTTCAAGTTCTGCCGCAAAGTTTGAGCTTTTATCTTCTAAATATAAAGAAGGTACATAAGCTTCGTCATCATCATCTGTTGGCAAATCAAAGCCGACATCAGCCCCAGTCATACGGGATTCCATTTCGATGACATCTTCTTTTGACACGCCAAGCTCATTCGCCACCATATCCACTTCGTTTTCATTGAACCAACCTAAACGTTGTTTCGTTTTACGTAGGTTAAAGAACAATTTACGTTGTGCTTTTGTGGTTGCGACTTTCACAATACGCCAGTTGCGAAGGACATATTCATGGATTTCTGCTTTGATCCAATGCACCGCAAAAGATACAAGGCGAACACCCACTTCCGGATTAAAACGTTTTACCGCTTTCATTAATCCGATATTACCTTCTTGAATTAAATCTGCTTGCGGTAATCCATAACCTGAATAACCACGCGCAACATGAATAACAAAACGTAAGTGTGATAAAACTAATTTTTTCGCTGCTTCAATATCACCGTCATAATACAAACGTTCTGCTAAGCTTTTTTCTTCCTCTGCAGTCAGCATCGGATATTCGTTTGCTGCTCGAATATAACCTTCGATGCTACCTTGAGGTACTAACATCATTTGAGTTTCTTTATTCATACTTCTCCTCACAGCATGCGGAGCTAGGCCCCGACTCATTACTTATTTGTTATTGTATAACAACTGTTGTCATTATACCTCAATTTGTTTTATTTGACAGTTTTTAACGATTGAAAGTTCAGATTAATCACTAAAAATTTTCAAATTATTTTAATGGCACAAGCGAATAAACCACATTCTCTGCCACAACTTTAAACAATAAATCAATATTCGGGTGTTTGCCTGGATTTTGTTTCGCATCTTCAACATGCTCTGCAAACCATTCAATGCCTTGCTGCGCTGAAGTGCGGTCTAATTTTCCGTTAAATTTTTCTGCCAGTGCATTATAAAGACGAAGCGAACCAAGTTTGCCTGGTGCGGCAGGAATATGATGGATCACGGTTTCACCGTTTAAAACATCCAAACCTGTTAGATGCTCAATGCTTGGTAAAGTCTCTAAAATGTCTTTAAAGTTCATGATTGCTTTCCTCTATAAATTAACTAATGGCTTGCTCTGAATTCACTTCACCCTTTGCTCCCATAAAGCGTACCTCTGGCTGTAAATACACACCAAATTTATCCGCTACGGTTTGACGGATATGATGTGCTAACTTAACAACATCCTGCCCTGTGGCATTACCTTTATTAATCAGCACTAACGCTTGTTGTTGATGAACCGCCGCGCCACCGATTTGAAAACCTTTTAAATGGCATTGATCGATTAGCCAACCCGCTGCAAGCTTCACAGAGCCATCCGGTTGTGGAAAGTGCGGTAGATTTTCGACCTGTTTTTGGATTTTCGCAAATTGCTCTGCACTCACCACAGGATTTTTGAAAAAACTGCCTGCATTGCCAAATTCTTTTGGATCGGGCAATTTACTGCGGCGAATATGGCATACCTCATCAAACACTTGTTTTGCCGTTACCGTTTGAGGATCAAAATTCACTAATAAGCCATATTTTAAAATCGGTTGCCAATTTTTCTCTAATTTCAATCCAACAGCCGTTATCACATAACCCTGCGCATAGCGATGTTTGAAAATACTTTCACGGTAACCAAATTCACATTCGCTCGCCTGTAAGCGGAATTGTTCACCCGTGTTAAGATTCAACACATCGACATAATCACACACATCTTTAAATTCTACGCCATACGCACCAATATTTTGAATCGGTGCTGAACCGGCACAGCCTGGAATGAGTGCAAGGTTTTCTAAACCATTAATGCCTTGTGAAAGCGACCACTCCACCAACTGGTGCCAATTTTCACCACCATTAACATGCAAATAATGGTAATCGCTATCTTCTGTATGTTGAATACCCGATAAACGGTTAACAATTACAACACCTTGGAAATCTTCTAAAAACAGCATATTGCTGCCTTGTCCTAAAAATAAGACAGGTAGATTTTCAGCTTGTGCTTTTTGCCAAGCTTGTTGGATTTGTTCAATCGATGTGGCTTCAATAATTTCACGCGCATTTGCTGGAATATTGAAGGTGTGAAACGGTTGTAAACTTTGCATTAACTTTCCTTAAAAAAACGTGTGAGGAAGCGTGATTTTAACCATCGTACCACCTTGATCCCTTTTTGAAATTGTAAGCTGAGCATTTAATTGGCGACTGCGTTCAGTCATAATATTTAAACCATAATGCCCTTCTGGCTCGTCTAACGTTGGAATCCCAACGCCATTATCTTGCACAAGAATCTCGTATTCCCCTTCTGCATTGATATGCGCTTTCACCTCAATCAACGTACCTTTTGAGTGTTTGATCGCATTCAACGTTGCTTCACGCACAATTTGCAGAACGTGCACTAATTCTTGTGGATTTAAACTTTGCGATGGCAAACTGCAGTCCACAGTCATTTGCATCTTCGTTTGCGAACGCAAGCTTTCAATCACTTGTTCCAATGCAACCTGTAAGTTGGCTTCTTGTACCGTTAAACGGAAGGTCGCTAATAATTCTCGTAATTGAGAATAACCATCTGATAAGGCTTGCTCAAATTCTCTAATGATCGCAATGCTTTTCTCTTTTGATTCCTCGTCTTCTTTCTTCAAATTATGCTTTAATAGCGTTAATTGAATTTGTAAGAAAGACAGCACTTGCGCCAATGAGTCATGTAATTCTCTCGCAATAATTGACCGCTCTTCCATCAGCAAAAGTTGCTCTTGTTGGCGTTGCGTTTTATGTGAATACAACGCTTTTGCCACCATTTGCCCTAAATTTTTCATCATGCGTGGATCAGGACAAGGCAAACCCGCTTGCCACGAGAGCACCGCTAAGTTTTCATTTTCAATGGAAAGCTCTTCGACTTGAAGTGATTGTTTAGGATCTTTTTGACCAAAAGAAATTTCCCAATGTTCTGAGCCGAAAATTTCTAACTCAATGTAGCGTAAATGTTCGCTGACACGAATATGATTAAGCACTTGGCTGAGAATTTTATCATTAATCTTCGTGGGCGTAAGTAACTGTGAACTTTGATACAATGTGGTTAAAGAGCGGTTCGTTTGACGCAACTTTTGGGTTTTCTCATTAACGGCATCTTCTAAACGTGAGTAAAGTCGCCCTAACTCCGAGGACATTTGCGTAAACACTTTCGCTAAAACCCCCAGTTCATTATTGCTCGCGGTATCTAGCGGAATATGATTAAACTGCCCCATTTGTACTTGCATACTGGCTTTGGTCATGAGCTCTAACGGTTTCACTACTTCGCGCTTCATATACCAAATAACATAAGACACCATCGCAAGAATCAATAGCATAGAAACACACAATACCGAAACCGCAATAATCCATTTTAGTTCAGTAAAGCGTTGTAATTCCAACACGAAATCATCGACATCTTATACATAACTTTTTAGTTCGGCGTGGTATTTTTCGATTTGATGGCTACGAGCGAAATCGGACATCACCGCCCAACGTTTTAGGATTTTTTGATAAGACTCTCTCACTCCTGAAGGTGCAAAAAGCTGATTTTGTACTGTTAGCAAAGCATCGGCATCGAGACTGCGTTGATAACGCACTAAATTCTGTTCGACCGTATCCGGTAAGCGTTCCATTTCTGTTAATAGT
>CABSXY010000052.1 GCA_902481695.1 uncultured Haemophilus sp.
ACAAAAGCGCCCGCGCTGCATCACAAATCCGAGTAAAATTCCGCAAAGTAATCCGGTTAAAAGCATAAAT
This sequence comes from uncultured Haemophilus sp., assembly GCA_902481695.1. GTDB lineage: Bacteria > Pseudomonadota > Gammaproteobacteria > Enterobacterales > Pasteurellaceae > Haemophilus_D. The sequence goes on from CABSXY010000052.1 coordinate 71, forward strand.
ATTCCTTTCTTTTAGAACTAAGTAGGGCAGTATTTTCTAAAAAAATAAGAAGATGACGCCAATAACTTTTAGCTAGAAAATATGTTTTTTTGATATAAAAAAAGTGCGGTCAGGAATTTATATATTTTTCTGACCGCACTTTATCGTAAGTTACCACGCTATTAAGGACAGGGTTTACTCACCATAATTTCAATTACTTGGCGATCGATGTGGTGCATACTCTTAGAAGCAATTGAGCATAGATTGTCGATAGTGCGATCGAGATCGTGTTCAACGATACCTTCATTGCCTGTAACATGGGTTTCATCCATCGCCATGAGTACTGATTTATAGCCAGAAGCCACGCTGGTGGAGACTTTCATCGCACAGCTATTGGATGCACCGTCACAGATAATGCCACTGATGTCACCAATCATGCTGCAAATCCCCATACTCACGGTTTCAAATTTAGCTGTAAGCAAATAGGCGATACCCGCACAGCTTCCCATTGAGGCGGTTGTTACCGCACAAAGGGCAGACAGTTTGGGTAATTTACTGTGGATATAAATGGCCATTAAGTGTGATAAGAAGAGTGCACGGAGACGTTTTTCTTCACTCACATTTAAATAATCGGCGACCACAACCACGGGCATAGTGGCGGCAATACCTTGGTTGCCTGAACCTGAATTACTCATCGCTGGCAATGTAGCCCCACCCATGCGGGCATCGGAGGCTGCGGTGGTTTCAATCATGATTTTACTGAGTAAATCGTCTGACATTAAGCCACTACCGACTTGTTTGCGTAGCGTTCTACCAATATGTAGGCCGTAATTTTCGCGTAACCCTTCGTTAGACAGCGAACGGTTGAGCGCGGCAGCTTGTCCGATAAAACGGATTTTATCGAGCTCAACTTCACAAGAAAATTCAAAAATTTCACGTGCGCTCACCTGCTTGAAAATATCATAAGGGGCGCAATCAGCGCATTCATCCTGTTCTTTCTCAAAAACAACTTCGCCATTTTTTTCAATTAAAATGATATTGGTGTGTTGATCTTGAATCGCTACTTTCACTCGGTCATTATCCGCAAACAACACTGCTTCAGAATATAAAATATGCTCGGTTTGATGAATATCCACATTAACGAGTTTTTTATCAAGCATCGCCCTGGCTTGGGATACTTGCTCTGGCGTGATGTGTTTTAATACTTCCAACTCACCCTCAGGATCACCGCCTAAAGCACCAATCGCTGCGGCAATAGGTAAGCCTACCATGCCCGTTCCAGGCACCGCAACACCTAAACCATTTTTCATTAAGTTTGGTGACACCTTGGCTTCAATACGCTCCGGTGTTTTGCCTAAATATTTGGCTGCAGTTGCTGCTGCAAGCGCTAAAGAGATAGGTTCAGTACAACCAAGTGCGGGAACCACATCACGTTCCACAAGGTGAAGTAATGGTTTTTCGATTTCGTTGAGTCTTTCTTGATTCATAAAATTCTTTTAATTTATTAAATACTGTCTTCTTTCTCTATGACTAATATGCGCGCTTCGCCTTGTGGATGAGCAACATGTTCGGTACCGATACCCGCATAAAAAATATCACCTGTATGGAGCAATACGGTTTTCTCTTGGCCGTCTTCTTTGTAGCGCATTTCCACCTTACCATCCATGACAGCAAAGACTTCTTCACCGTCATTGATATGCCATTTGTAAGGTTTATCTGTCCAGTGCAGGCGCACGGAAATACCATTCATATTGGTAATATCAAGGGCTCCCCAAGCGCGTTCAGCCGTAAAGAGGTGACTTCTAATAACTTTATTCATGACTAAATTCCTTAGTGCGCCTCATCCCAGTTAGTGCCTTGCCCCACATCTACAATCAATGGCACCACTAAATCAGCGGCACTTTCCATTTGTGTTTTGATGAGCTCGCTATAAAACGCGACTTTTTCTGACCGCACTTCAAACACCAATTCATCATGCACCTGCATAATCATTGCAATATCGGGATCATTTTGTAGTTTTTGATCCAATTGAATCATGGCTCGTTTGATAATGTCTGCGGCTGTGCCTTGCATTGGTGCATTGATCGCGACACGTTCGGCTGCTTTACGGCGCATACCATTAGAAGAGTTAATATCTGGGAGATATAAACGACGGCCGAATAGGGTTTCTACATAGCCTTGGGTTTTGGCTTTTTCGCGAATATCGTGCATAAAAGTTTGTACGCCAGGATAGCGTTTGAAATACAAATCCATATAGCTCTGAGCATCGGCACGGCCAATACCGAGTTGACGCGATAAGCCAAAGGCTGACATACCGTAAATTAACCCAAAGTTAATCGCTTTAGCATTACGACGTTGTTCGGAAGTCACTTCATCTAGTGAGACACCAAAGATTTCTGCCGCAGTAGAGCGGTGAATATCTTTGCCTTGGGTAAAGGCATTAATTAAGCCCTGATCCTGTGATAGGTGCGCCATAATGCGTAGCTCGATTTGCGAATAGTCGGCTGCCACAACAGTAAAGCCTTCGCGCGCAATAAATGCCTGACGAATACGATGACCTTCTTCATTACGAATCGGAATATTTTGTAAATTCGGATCACTTGATGAAAGACGACCGGTGGCTGTCACCGCTTGATGGTAGGAAGTATGCACTCGACCCGTTTGCGGATTTACCATTTGCGGTAATTTATCAGTGTAGGTCGATTTTAGTTTGCTGAGACCACGATGTTCTACCAACACTTTCGGCAATTCATGGCTAAATGCGAGTTCCTCCAATACTTCCTCGTTAGTGGATGGTGCCCCTTTTGGTGTTTTTTGAATAACCGGCAAACCTAATTTATCAAACAAAATTTCTTGTAATTGTTTGGTGGAAGCTAAATTAAATGGTTGCCCCGCCAAGACATAGGCCTGTTCTTCTAATTCACTTAAACGGTTAGCGATTTCGTTGGATTGAAGGAATAGCGCATCGCTATCAATTAAAACACCACGACGTTCCATACGGGAAAGTACGCCTAACAACGGCAATTCCATTTCTTTAAAGAGTTTTTCCAGAGTGGGTTCTTTAGAGAGTTTTTCCCATAGCACTTGTTGCAGTTTCATTGTCACATCAGCATCTTCCGCCGCGTACTCGGCGGCTTTTTCCAATGGAATTTGGTTGAAGGTCAGCTGATTTTTACCTTTGCCTGCAATCTCTTCAAAAGTGATTGTTTGATGCCCTAAATAACGTTTTGCCAGGTCGTCCATATTATGACGACCAGTGCTATTGAGCACATAGGACTCCAACATGGTATCGAAAGCCACACCTTGCACATCAATGCCATTACGGGCAAAGATGGTGAGGTCGTACTTGAAGTTTTGCCCGACTTTTTGAATGGTTGGATTTTCTAAAACTGGTTTTAACAGCGAAAGTGCGGTTGTTTTTTCGAGAGTTTTTGGTGCGCCTAAATAATCTAATTGTAGCGGTAAATAAGCCGCCTCGCCGTTTTCTAACGCAAAGGAAATCCCCACTAAGTTGGCAGCCATATAATCTAAATTATCGGTTTCTGTATCCAACGCAAAAAGTTTAGCTTGCTTGAGTTTTTCCACCCAACGATTTAAATCTGCTTCAGTGAGCAAGGTTTCATAACGGCTGCGATCAATTTGAATTGCTGGCAATGCTTCATCGCTATTGTCTTGAGCGAGCGCAGGCGTAGCTTGATAGTGATTAATCTTGGTCGGTTGTTCGTTGTTATTGGTGATGGAATCAGCGCCATTCATCACTTCATTGAGCCAACGTTTAAATTCATAGCGGCCGAAATATTCAGTGAGTTGATCGTTATTGCTTGCACCAAGGGTAAGTTGTTCCGGAGTGATATCGAGAGCGACATCGGTTTTGATCGTGGCAAGGCGATAGGATAAATCGGCCATTTCTTTTTCCGCCAATAATTTATCACCTAATTTTTTTGCTCCACGAATTGGCAATTCAGCCACTTTGTCTAAGTTGGCATAAATTTCTGCCATGCTGCCGATACCCTGCAAGAGGCCAAGAGCGGTTTTTTCACCCACACCCGCTACGCCTGGAATATTATCGGCGCTATCGCCCATTAGCGCTAAGTAATCGATGATGAGTTCTGGTGGAATACCGTATTTTTCAATCACGGCCTCGCGATCTAATAAGGTATTATTCATGGTGTTGATCAACATAATGTTGTCATCCACTAGCTGTGCCATGTCTTTATCGCCGGTGCTGATCAAGACTTTTTGATTAGCTTTGGAGGCGGCTACCGCTAAGGTACCGATGACATCATCAGCCTCCACGCCTTCAATGACTAAAAGAGGAATGCCAAGGGCACGGATAATATCGTGCAATGGCTGAATTTGTTTGCGCAGATCGTCTGGCATCGGTGGACGATGGGATTTATATTGTTCAAACATTTCATCACGGAAAGTTTTGCCTTTCGCATCAAAGACCACCGCAATATGGCTCGGTTGCACTTGCGAAATCAGGCTTTTGAGCATATTTAACACACCGTACATGGCACCGGTTGGTTCGCCAGCTGAATTGGTGAGTGGCGGAAAAGCATGAAAAGCACGATATAAATAAGATGAACCGTCCACTAGGACTAATGGATTAGGAGCGATAGTTGGCATAAATATTCCGTTCAAAAATAATGAAAAGTGTCGCATTATAGCGTAAATTGCGAAATGGGGCGAACGGATAAAGTGCGGTCAATTAAACGTAAAAAGTATGACGAAGGCATTTGGCTGTGGCATAATAGGATTACTTGAGCATTCAACATAAGGGAATAACATGTCATTAAAACTGGTTGAAGTTGTTGTATTAGGGCAAGTGCTGCGCTTGAATGTCCCTGCAGAACAAGAAGAGATTTTGCGTCAAGCGGCGCGTAATTTAGATCTTCAAGTGTCTGAAATGAAAGAGCGTACAGGTTTATTACAATTAGACCGTGTGCTTTCTATTGTTGCCTTGAATTTAAGTTTTGAATTAACCCAAGAAAAAAATAAAAATGCCCAGATTGAAAACGTGTTATGTACGCGAATTCAACAGTTAGATCATTCTTTAGAGAATGCATTAGGCGGGCGAACCATCGTAGATTAAATAAAAAAGAACCGCATGTTGAAAGTGCGGTTCTTTTTTTTATGTGTTTTTTAATCTGGCGTGTAATAGAGTTTACCAATTTCAATTTTTTGTCGCCCTGTTTCTTCACGCCATTTATTGCTGTCTCGTAAAGAATAAACACAGCCACAATATTCCTGTTGATAAAAACGTTCACGCTTACTGATTTCGATCATGCGTTGCGATCCTCCAGCTTTACGCCAGTTGTAATCCCAATAAATCACATCATCATATTTTTCAGCCGCACGGTGACCACAACCATTAATTTGATCCATGTCTTTCCAGCGAGAAATACCAAGACAGCTGGTAAATACAGGGAAACCATGTTCATGAGCATATTCAGCGGCTTTTTCAAAACGCATATCAAAACACATGGTGCAACGAATACCACGTTCAGGCTCCCATTCCATACCTTTTGCGCGATCAAACCATTGCTGGCGATCGTAGTCTGCATCGATAAATGGAATCCCAAATTTTTGGGCGAAACGGATGTTTTCTTCTTTGCGAATTAAATATTCTTTTAATGGATGAATATTCGGGTTGTAAAAATAAATCGTAAACTCAATACCTGAGGCCAAAATGGCTTCCATCACTTCACCCGAACAAGGCGCACAGCAAGAGTGGAGAAGTAGCTTATTATGCCCTTCAGGTAATTCGAGTTTTTCACGAATAAAAGGCGCATTGGGATCCTTGCGCACTTTTTGTTTACGTGGTTTTTGAAATTTAGGTTGAGAATCGACCGCACTTTGCGGTTGAATTTGTTCTTCAGTCATATTAATAAGTTCGGTCTACCGATAAATAAGCCAGTGAAATTAAGGCTTTTTTGTATTCGCTTTCAGGTAATAAGGCAATGGCATCAACCGCTTTTTGGGCTTCTTGTTTCGCACGATCCATTGCATAATCGAGGGATTTATGTTCTGCCATAATCGCAAGCACTTCATCAATTGCATCACGTTTTCCGCCTTGTTCAATGGCTTCGCGAATAAGCGCGGCTTGTTGTGGATTACCGTGACGCATTGCGTGTAATAAAGGAAGAGTAGGTTTACCTTCGGCGAGGTCATCACCCACATTTTTACCTAATGCTGCAGCGTTTGCGCTGTAATCTAGCACGTCATCTACTAATTGGAATGCGGTACCAAGATAGCGACCATATTCTTGAAATGCGGTTTCAATTGATTTTTCAGCACCCGCAACAATTGCCACAGATTGTGCCGCCACCTCAAATAAGCGTGCTGTTTTACTATAAATCACACGCATATAGCTTTCTTCTGTGGTATCGGGATCGTTCACGTTCATTAATTGTTGAACTTCACCTTCTGCCAACACATTGGTGGCGTCCGCCATAATGCGAAGAATATCTAGCGATTGTAACTGCGCCACTAATTGGAATGCGCGAGTATAAATGAAGTCTCCCACTAATACGCTAGCCGCATTACCAAAGGCAGAGTTTGCCGTTGCTCGACCACGACGCATATCCGATTCATCTACCACATCATCATGTAATAAAGAAGCCGTGTGAATAAATTCTACAAAGGTAGCACAAGTCGCCACTTTATCGCTTTCATAGCCTAATGCACGCGCCGCTAAAACCGCAATAAGTGGTCGAATACGTTTTCCGCCACCTTGCACAATATAAAAACCAAGCTGATTAACCATCGGCACATCGGAGTTAATTTGTGCTAAAATGGCTTGGTTGACTTTCTGCATATCCGCATCTGTTAATGCTTGGATTGCATGCATATCCATTAAATCTTGTTTGTTCATCTTCATTTGGTTCGATGGTTGTGTATATAAAAGAAAAGTGCGGTGAATTTTACCCGATTTTTCAGGGTTTCTGAAATTAAACTCGAGGAAAAGCGCTTTTTTTTATTTTATTGCAAATAAGTGCTTGCGATCGAGTTGTTTTTTCCGTAGAATTTGCGACCTATTTATATGAATTTTGAAGTGCGGACCGAAAATAGTAACGGAGAAGCACAATTATAGCGGAGTATTTATGTACGCAGTTTTCCAAAGTGGCGGTAAACAACACCGTGTGAGCGAAGGTCAAGTAGTTCGTTTAGAAAAACTTGAACTTGCAACTGGCGCAACAGTTGAGTTCGACTCAGTGTTGATGGTCGTTAATGGTGAAGATGTTAAAATTGGTGCACCAGTAGTAGCTGGCGCGAAAGTAGTGGCTGAAGTTGTGGCACAAGGTCGTGGCGATAAAGTTAAAATCGTTAAGTTCCGTCGTCGTAAACACAGCCGTAAACAACAAGGTCATCGTCAGTGGTTCACAGAAGTGAAAATCACTGGGATTCAAGCATAATTTCAGAGGAGATCAAGTAGATGGCAACTAAAAAAGCTGGTGGTTCAACTCGTAACGGTCGTGATTCTGAAGCTAAACGCCTTGGTGTTAAACGTTTCGGTGGCGAATCTGTATTAGCAGGTAGCATCATTGTACGTCAACGTGGTACTAAATTCCACGCAGGTAGCAACGTAGGTATGGGTCGTGACCACACCTTATTTGCTACCGCTGACGGTAAAGTAAAATTTGAAGTTAAAGGCGAGAAAAGCCGTAAATACGTAAGTATTGTAACTGAATAATTTTACATCTGATTTGATAAACGCCCCGCATTATCTGTGGGGCGTTTTCTTTTTTATCAGTAATTTACAATCATCAATCACATTTGTTATTCTGGCACTATTGCTTATCTTGATATTTCTTAGTCGAAATTTATCTTAATTCCTAACTGCACTTTAGTAAAATAAAGGAAGATATCATGAAACAACAACCGCTTTTAGGTTTTCTCTTCGCTTTAATTACAGCGATGGCGTGGGGATCTTTACCTATTGCGTTAAAACAGGTTCTGTCAGTGATGACACCACAAACGATCGTTTGGTATCGATTTGCGGTAGCTTCTCTTGCACTATTGATTCTGTTAGGTTACAAGAAAAAATTACCACAATTTTCGAAAGGTGGTCGTTTTATTTGGCTTGTACTCATCGGTGTAGCAGGATTAGCGGGTAATTTCTTTTTATTTAATAGCTCACTTAATTTTATCGATCCTTCTTCAGCTCAAATTTTTATTCATTTTTCTTCTTTTGGTATGTTAATTTGCGGTATTTTTGTCTTTAAAGAAAAGCTCGGATTACATCAAAAGATTGGTTTAGGTTTGTTATTGGCTGGATTAGTACTTTTCTTCAATGATAAGCTTGAGGTGTTTAAAGGAGAGAGTGGTTATTTAACGGGTGTCTTACTCAGCCTGACTGCTTCATTAGTTTGGGTGGCTTATGGTATGGCACAAAAGCTTATGCTCCGTCGTTTTAGTTCGCAACAAATTTTATTAATGATGTATTTCGGCTGTCTTTTAGTCTTTACACCTGTAGCTGAATTTTCACAAGTGAGTAACCTCACCCCGTTTGCATTCGGTTGTTTTGTTTATTGCTGCTTGAATACGTTATTTGGTTATGGGGCTTATGCTGAGGCGCTTAATCGTTGGGAGGTTTCTAAAGTAAGCGTAGTGATAACCTTAGTACCACTCTTTACCATTTTCTTTGCCCATCTTGCCCATTATGTGAGCCCTGAGAATTTTGCCGCGCCAGAATTAAATATGATTAGCTATATCGGGGCGTTTGTTGTAGTATGCGGAGCAATTTTGTCGGCAATCGGACATAAGTTATTACCGCAATCAAAGTAAAGTGCGGTTAAATATTGGAGAGTTTTTATGAAATTTATTGATGAAGCCCTGATTCGTGTGGAAGCAGGGGATGGTGGAAACGGTTGTGTAAGTTTCCGCCGTGAAAAATTTATCCCAAAAGGCGGTCCAGATGGCGGCGATGGCGGTGATGGCGGTGATGTTTATTTGGTTGCAGACGAAAACTTAAATACTTTGATCGATTATCGCTTTACAAAACGTTTTGCTGCAGAGCGTGGTGAAAATGGCCATAGCTCAGATTGTACCGGTCGTTGCGGTAAAGATATTACATTACGTGTGCCGGTGGGAACGCGTGCAATTGATAATGACACCAAAGAAGTGCTTGGCGATTTAACAAAGCATGGTGCCAAAATGTTAGTAGCGAAAGGTGGTTATCATGGTTTAGGTAATACGCGTTTCAAATCTTCAGTGAACCGTGCACCTCGCCAAAAAACCATGGGGACACCAGGGGAAAAACGCGATTTATTATTGGAATTAATGCTTCTTGCGGATGTTGGGATGCTTGGTTTACCGAATGCAGGTAAATCCACCCTTATCCGTGCCGTTTCAGCTGCAAAACCAAAAGTTGCAGATTATCCATTTACCACTTTAGTGCCAAGTTTAGGCGTAGTGAAAGTGGATGAGAGCCATAGTTTTGTGGTGGCAGATATTCCTGGATTGATTGAAGGCGCATCAGATGGCGCAGGTTTAGGGATTCGTTTCTTAAAACACTTGGAACGTTGTCGTGTGTTAATTCATTTAGTAGATATTAACCCAATTGATGAATCTGATCCTGCAGATAATATTGCGATCATCGAGTCAGAATTATTCCAATATAGCGAAAAATTAGCAGATAAACCTCGTTGGTTAGTCTTCAACAAAATTGACACGATGACTGAAGAAGAGGCGCATGAACGAGCACAAGAGATTACGGAACGTCTTGGTTGGGAAGAAGGGTATCACCTTATTTCTGCCGCAACCGGTAAAAATGTGCCACCACTTTGTCGTGATATTATGGATTTCATTGAAGCGAATCCACGTGATGCGGAAGTAGAAGAAAATAAACCAGAAGAAGTCAAATTCAAATGGGAAGACTACCATCAAGAACAGCTCGCTGAACATCAATTTGATGATGAAGATGACGACTGGGATGATTGGGACGAAGAAGATGAAGAAGGTGTTGAGTTTATTTACAAACCTTAATGCCTAAATGAAAAAAAGAGCGGAAATTTGACCG
>CABSXY010000053.1 GCA_902481695.1 uncultured Haemophilus sp.
GATTTCACGCGCCATTTCAAATAAGACAGAAAGAGCGTTCGGCGTATTGAAATCATCGTCCATTGCTTCACGGAAGGCTTCCACAAAATTTTCACCGCCAAAAGCAACCGTACTTTGATCGGTGCCACGTAAAGCGGTGTATAAACGTTCCAATGCACCTTGTGCTAAATTCAGGTTTTCTTCACTATAATTGAGTTGGCTGCGATAGTGTGCTGTTAGCAAGAAATAACGCACCGCTTCTGCATTGTAGTGGTTTAATACATCACGAATAGTGAAGAAGTTGCCGAGGGATTTCGACATTTTTTCTTTATCTACCATGATCATGCCGGAATGGATCCAATAATTCACATATTGGCCACCATGAGCACAGCAAGATTGCGCAATTTCATTTTCGTGATGCGGGAACATTAAATCAGAACCACCACCGTGAATATCAAAATGTTCACCAAGTTGTTTGCAGTTCATCGCTGAACATTCAATGTGCCAACCTGGACGACCTGCGCCCCATGGTGATGGCCAGCTTGGTTCTTTTTCTTTTGACATTTTCCAAAGCACGAAATCCATTGGATTTTTCTTGATTTCATTAATTTCAATACGTGCACCCGCTTGTAATTGGTCAAGATCTTGGCGTGATAATTTGCCGTATTCCTTAAAGCTTTCCACATCAAACATCACGTCGCCATTGTCTGCAACATAAGCATGACCACGTGCAATCAGTTTTTCCACAATCTCAATAATTTCAGGAATATGATGCGTCGCACGAGGTTCAAAATCAGGGCGTAATACATTAAGTGCATCAAAATCTTTATACATCTCTTGCACCATACGATCTACAAGTTGATCACAGGTTTCTTTGTTTTCTAATGCTCGTTTAATGATTTTATCGTCCACATCCGTGATATTACGCACATAAGTTAAATTGTAGCCTAAAGAGCGTAAATAGCGAGCAATTACATCAAAACACACAAAGGTACGGCCGTGGCCAATATGGCATAAATCGTAAACGGTCACGCCGCACACATACATACCCACTTTTCCTTCATGGATAGGTTTGAACACTTCTTTTTCACGAGTGAGGGTATTAAAAATCTTTAACATATTTTTTCTCTTAAAACTAGTTGGAAAACGACCGCACTTTTTCTGCTCCTTGTGGCACTTTCTCGCCATTTGTGGAATAATGAACGCCTTAATTTTCAAGAGGAAAACAACATGGTTACATTACACACAAATTTTGGCGATATTAAAATTAAACTTGATTTTGATAAAGCGCCAATCACCGCAGAAAACTTTTTAAATTATTGTAAAAACGGTTTCTATAATAACACAATTTTCCATCGTGTTATTGATGGATTTATGATCCAAGGTGGTGGTATGGAAAGCGGAATGCGTGAAAAAGCAACAAATGCACCGATCCAAAATGAAGCCAACAATCGTTTAAGCAATAAACGTGGCACAATCGCCATGGCGCGTACCTCTGATCCACATTCTGCAACGGCACAATTCTTCATTAACGTGGCAGATAATGACTTCTTAAACTACCGTTCAAAAGAGATGTTTGGCCGCGAAGTGGTACAAGAATGGGGTTATGCCGTATTCGGTGAAGTGGTAGAAGGCATGGATGTGGTTGATAAAATCAAGAAAGTAAAAACCGGTAATAAAGGCTTCCACCAAGATGTTCCAACAGAAGATGTTGTGATTACATCAGTTTCTGTCGAATAATTAATTCGGTGTGTGGATGTGTAATCTACACACTTTTTTTTCTTAAGTGAAATAACGCAATGCCTTTCTTCGATACTCATACCCACCTCGATTATCTTCATCATGACACTGGTGAGCCATTAGCTCAGCTCGTGGAGAACGCTAAGCAAGCTGATGTGCAAAAAATCTTGATTGTGGCGGTAAAAGAGTCGGATTTTAAAACGATCCAAAATATGACCGCACTTTTCCCTGAGCATCTTTATTGTGGGCTTGGGCTACATCCTCTTTATATCAAAGAACATCAAGAGCATGATTTAGAGATATTAGATGCGGCATTATCTGTTCGTAATCAAAATTGTACAGCCGTAGCAGAAATTGGTTTGGAGTGTGCGATTCCAGATTTATTGACTGATGAATTATGGCAAAAGCAACAGCACTTTTTGGAAAGTCAGCTTTATTTAGCGAAGAAATACAATCTGTCGGTCAATTTACATAGTCGAAAATCCCACGAGCAATTATTCCGTTTTTTAAAACAAGCCAATTTGCCAAAATGTGGTGTGGTGCATGGTTTTTCAGGAAGTTATGAGCAAGCAAAAAGATTTGTGGATTTAGGCTATAAAATTGGCGTAGGCGGCACAATTACTTATGAACGCGCGAATAAAACGCGTCAAGCGATTGCCAAGTTACCATTAGAGGCATTGGTGTTAGAAACGGATACACCAGATATGCCGGTGTTTGGCTTTCAAGGACAACCTAATCGACCAGAGCGGATGGTTCACACCTTTGAGGCGTTATGCCGTTTAAGAAGTGAAAATGCTGAAGTAATTAAAGAAACGGCTTGGCAGAATAGCTTAACCTTATTCGGTTAAACCTTAAAACGATAAATCACTTGATTGGCTGAACCACGCCAAACCAAGCTTGGGTCAGCCTGTTCTTGTATAAATTTTCCATCAATGAGCACATCAATATAAGGCAATATTTGACGTTGATAATCATCCAGTTCATCCAGTTTATAACCCGTCCACACCCAAATATCCTTATCGGGACATTCTTTTTTTACACGTTGTACAAAAGGAAGTAAGGCTTCGACATTACGTGGATGCATCGGATCCCCACCAGAAAGTGTGAGCCCTTGACGTTTAATACGCGTATCTTTTAAATCATTGATGATCTGTTGTTCCATCGCTTCATCAAATAATACGCCATTATCAAAAGACCAGCTCTTTTGGTTGTAGCAACCACGGCAACCATGCGTACAACCGCTAACGAAAAGGGTACAACGCGTGCCTTCGCCATTTACAACATCGGTAGGGTAGTATTGGAGATAGTTCATGGTTTTACCTCAAAAGTGCGGTTGATTTTCTCGTCAAATTCACCGAATTGATAAATTAACCTTTGCAATACAGGGCCAATTCTTGCATAATAGCCCACCTAATCGCATTGCGATATCAATGGAAATCTTCTCGGTCTCTCGCAACGGTGTCCGGTTTACTCGGTCAGGTTCGGAAGAAAGCAGCCAAAGTCGGAATTTCTGTGTGCCGAGAATAAGCTGGGAAGATTTCCACCCAACTTATCCTTTCTTATTTTACACTCGCTCCACTAATTGTTTAAAGAACCCTTTTTCTAATTGCAATAATTCTGCATAAGTGCCTTTTTCAATTAGCTTCGCTTCATCAATCACACAAAGCTCATCAAATTGCTCAATCGCCGTTAAGCGGTGAGTCACCATAATTAAGGTTTTATTTTCAGCATGGGCAAGAATCAAACGCAGAATTTGACGTTCAGTTTCGCGGTCTAAACCTTCAGTTGGCTCATCTAATAATAAAATTGGCGCATCATTAAGCAAAATACGCGCTAAGCCTAAACGACGTTGTTCTCCACCAGAAAGTGGACGGCCGCCATCACCCAACCAAATATCTAAACCTTGTTCTTGTTCCAGCAATTTGCCTAAACCAACCTGATTTAACACCTCGATCATTTTTTCATCTGAAATGTTGACCGCACTTGCAAATTGCAGATTTTGACGAAGTGTATCGCTAAATACATGAACACGTTGTGTTAAAAAGCAGAATTGGCTGCGTAATGTGTCTTCTGCATAGTCAGCAATTGGCTTGCCAGCAAGGAATAATTCTCCTTGATTGGCATCATAATTACGCACTAAAAGCTGTAATAACGTGGATTTTCCGCTACCTGTTTTACCTAAAATTGCGATTTTTTTACCTTTTTGAATGGTTAAATTCAAATTTTCTAAAGCACGATTTTGACGTTCAGGATAAGTGAAAGAAAGATCTTTGGCTTCAATTAATGTAGTCGCGTTTTGATCGAACTCTGCTTTGCCATTAAAAGTCACTAATGGTTGCTGTTCGATAATATCTGTCACGCGTTCAGCTGACGCAATTACTTGCCCGATATGTAAGAATGCAGAACCTAATGGCATTAAGATTTCAAATGAGGCTAAGGCCGCAAAAGTGAAGAGCGCAATAAATGCCATGCGATATTCATCGTTACCAAACTCCGCTTGTGAGCTAAACCACAACATTGCAGCAATAATCAAACCATTTAAGAATAGTGAAAGTGCGGTTGAAAATCCACTTAAATTGGCTTCTTTTTGCTGATCCGCTTGCCAATTTGCTTCAGTTTTAGCCATGTTATCTTTCAATTTATCTTCGGCATTAAAGAGTAATAATTCCGCTTGTGCTTGGATAAATTCTAAGAATTGTGTGCGATAAAGTGCGCGTGAATGCACGAGTTTGTCGCCAAATTTTTTACCCAGTTGGTAGAAAACGGTTGGAATGACGAATACTAATAAAAGCAGGCTCACACCTAGACCTAAGGCTAAAGGTACATTGATAAAACTTAGGCCAATACACATGGCTAGAATCACAAAAATAGCCGTAATAAATGGCGCAATTAAACGAAGATAAAGGCTATCGAGCGTATCCACATCAGACACTAAGCGGTTTAATAAATCGCTGTTACGGTAGCGATTTAACACTGCAGGACTTAATGGAATAATCTTCTCAAAAACTTGTACCCGTAATTTAGCCAAAATGCGGAAAGTCGCATCGTGCGTCACTAACTTTTCAAAATAGCGGAAAAGGGTGCGGCTAATAGCAAGCCCACGCACAGAAGCAGAAGGGTAGAAGAAATTAAATAACGTGCCAAGACCCGCAATTGCTGTTGCTGCTAAAAACCAACCCGATGTGGTCAGCAAGCCAATACTGGATGCGAGGCCTGTAATCATTAAAACCAAGCCTAAAAATAAAGGCAACTTGGCGAATTTAAATAAACGTAAAAAGGGAAGTAAAGCACGCATTATTGAATATCCTCTTTTCGTTGAGCCAATAATTCGGCAAAGAAGCCTTGATCTTTTAATTGGTTGAAATTTCCTTGTTGAACGATTTCACCTTCTTGCATCACAAAAATATTGTCACATTGTTTTAGATCTTCAATACGGTGTGTGATCATTAAGGTCGTTTGGTTATGGCTCATTTCTGCAAGGGCAGCAAGTACCAGATTTTCAGACTGAGCATCGAGGCTAGCAGTTGGCTCATCGAGTAATAATAAATTGCCTTTGCGTAATAAAGCGCGAGCGATCGCTAAGCGTTGAGCTTGGCCTACAGATACACCAATCCCACCATCTTTAATCTCACTATCTAAGCCTAATTTATCGGTAAACTCTTTCGCTTGAGCAGAAATCAAGGCTTGCTCAATTTGCTTATCAGTAGCTTGAATATCACCTAAAAGTAGATTTTCTTTGATGCTGCCTTGTAGCAGTAATGGATTTTGACCTACCCACGCAATTTGTTTGCGCCAGTCGCTTAAACGGCTTTGATTCAGTTCCACACCGTTAATTTTTAAGCTGCCTTCATAAGGCAAGAAACCGAGTAATACATTGATTAAAGAGGTTTTTCCCGCACCACTTTGGCCGACAAGGGCAATATGGCTTTCTTTCGGAATATGGAATGAAAGCGGCTTAGTTAATGGTTGACCTTGTGGAGAAAGCGCCACTAAATTTTCAGCCTGAATTTCGACCGCACTTTGTGCTGGAATTTGTTCATTGCCTTGATGTGCAATTAAATAATCCGCTTCTAAGAAATCGACAATGGCATCAGCAGCACCAATACCGGCTGCACGATCGTGATAGTAAGTCCCGAGATCACGCAATGGTTGATAAAACTCTGGTGCCAGAATTAAGCAGAAAAAGCCGGTAAATAAGGTCAGTGTGGTACCGTAAGTACCAAATTCGACTTGGCCTAAATAGCTAAAACCAAAATACACCGCCATTAAAGCAATGGAAATAGAGGTGAAAAACTCTAACACGGCAGAAGAGAGAAACGCCATTTTAAGCACAGCCATTGTGGTTTCTCGGAAGTCTTCCGTTGTGCTTTCAATATGTTGAGTTTGTTCTGAAGTGCGGTTGAAAAGACGTAAAGTTTCTAAACCACGTAAGCGATCCAAGAATTGTGCACTTAAGCGAGAAAGGGTCGCCATATTTTTTTGGCTGCTGTCTGCTGCAGCAATCCCCACCAGAATCATAAAAATTGGTACAAGCGGTGCAGTGACCATCAAAATCAATCCAGCTGCCCAGTTGAGCGGGAATACGGCAATTAAAATCACCATTGGGACAATGGCCGACAAACTTTGTTGTGGTAGAAAACGCGCATAGAAGTTATGCAGATTTTCCACTTGTTCAAGCATGATACTTGCCCAGCTTCCAGCAGGTTTGTTATTGATAGTCGCAGGTCCTACTTGGTGGATTTTATCTAAGATCTTTTGGCGCATATGATTGCGTAGTAATCGACCTGCTTTAAAGCCAATTTTTTCTCGTAGCCATAAAATGACTGCACGCAAAGCAAAAGTAATGATTAATGCAATAAAATATGGAACCAGCTCAGTGCGATCGACATTTTGCATAATGAGCTTGTCGAGCAATGTCGCAAGAAAATAGGTTTGAGCCACAAGAATTAAGGAAGAAAGTGTGGCAAGGGCAATATTGGTGCGCATTAATTTTTTAACAGGTTGTTGCTGCGCACGAAGCCATTTTTGTAAATATTTTTGGCGAAGTTTGTCCATAGATTTGTAGAGTTAGTATTTAAAAAGTTCTCCCTCTCAATTGAGAGGGAGTTTGAAGGGCGAGTTCATTGATACAGAATTGATTCTTTAAAATCTCCCCTAACCCCTCTTTGTTAAAGAGGGGGAAAATAAATAAGGAAATTTATTTATTCTTGTGCGTCTAAATAACGTTCAGCATCTAATGCCGCCATACAGCCTGTTCCAGCTGAAGTAATGGCTTGACGATAGTTATGATCCATCACATCACCTGCAGCAAATACGCCTTCTACAGAGGTTGCTGTAGCATTGCCTTCAAGACCAGATTTAACGACGATATAACCGTTGTTAAGTTCAAGCTGACCTTGGAAAATTTCAGTGTTTGGTGCATGACCGATGGCAATAAATAAACCGTCTAATTTGATGTCCTCTTTTTCGCCGGTTTTCACGTTTTCTAAACGTACACCTGTTACGCCCATGTTATCGCCTAACACTTCATTCAAAGTGCGGTCAGTATGAAGCACGATTTTGCCTTCTTCGACTTTTTTGTATAAGCGATCGATTAAGATTTTTTCTGCGCGGAAGCTATCGCGACGGTGGATTAAGTGCACTTCAGACGCAATATTGGCTAAGTAAAGTGCTTCTTCAACTGCAGTATTTCCGCCACCGACAACAGCAACCGGTTTATTGCGATAGAAGAAACCATCACAGGTTGCGCAAGCTGAAACGCCACGGCCTTTATAAGCGGTTTCAGATTCTAATCCGATATAACGTGCTGATGCCCCTGTTGCGATGATTAATGCATCACATGTGAAGGTTTGCATATCGCCATAAAGTTTGAATGGGCGAGAAGATAAATCGACTTTATTAATATGATCAAACACGATTTCCGTTTCAAATTTTTCAGCGTGTTGCAACATACGTTGCATTAAACCAGGACCAGTGGTCATTTCAAAATCACCTGGCCAGTTTTCAATTTCATCCGTAGTAGTAAGTTGGCCACCTTGTTGAAGACCGGTCACTAAAACAGGTTTTAAGTTTGCACGTGCGGCATAAATAGCGGCAGTATAACCTGCAGGGCCTGAACCTAAAATTAATAATTTGCTGTGTTTAACGTCTGACATAAAGAATCCTTTGTTTATAAAATAAAGCATGAGGCTTTTGGAATTCGTTCATTATAAAGCCTTCATGCATAAAAAAATAGTTGATCGTATTAGTAAAGCAATGAATACAGCAATCGGCGATATTTATTGGTGATAGGATCCGCATTGCCAATGGCTGATAAAATAGATAAGAACTGTTGTTTTACCTCACCATTTGCCGCAGAAAGATCTTGTTTAAGAATGCTAAATAATAAGTCCAATGCTTCTTCGTTTCGATTGGCTTGATGTAGCTGAACTGCTAATTTCAACGCAATTTCAGGCGTTGGATTTTTCGCATAATCCGCTTGTAGTTGTTGAATTTCTGGCGTATCAGCGGCTTTAATTAAAAGTTCGATCTGCGCCTGTAATCCATGCCAACGGCTGTCGCGATCCTGAATCGGAATTTGCGCTAAAATATCTGCAGCAGGCTCTGTTTTCTTCATGGCAATATAGGTTTCTGCATAAAGTAATGCCACATCGCTGTTTTTCTTATCTGAAAGCTCCCAGGCATCTTTCAGTAATGGAAGGGCTGAGTCGTAATCTTCCACTTGTAAAAAATCTAAAGCTTTTTGGAATTTTAAATCTTCTTCTTTTGGCAAAATCGCACTCAAACGTTGCAATAAGCTGGCCTCATCTAATGCACCAGGGAATGCATCTATTGCTTGAGCCTCTTTGAAAAGATAGGTTGTTGGTAACGCTTGAATACGAAATTGAGCAGCAATCATTTGCTCTGTTTCACAATTAACTAAGCCGAGGATAAATTGTCCTTTGTATTGTTCTGCAACACGTTGTAAGACTTTTGCAAAATCAGCTGATTCTTTATGGCTTGGTGCATAAAAGTTAATGACAAGTGGTGTTTCAACAGAACGTTGCAACGTTTCAGTAAGATTTTGTTCGTTGAGCTCAACTAAAAAAGGTAAATCTGCCATTTTTATTCCTTCATAAATAGAAAATGATGCCTGATTTTAACAAAGTGCGGTCAGTTTTAGAAATGTTTTACAGGAAAAGAAAAGGGCAGTGTTAATCTGCCCTTATTCGCTATCTATTTTTATTCTTTTGTTTCTTCCACTTTATCTTCTGGAAGCACAAGGTTAAGAATTAAGGCAAGTAATGAGCCAACAGTAATGCCTGAACCGAGCACTTCTTTGAAAAAGTGCGGTAATTTATCAAGCAATTCAGGACGAGTTGTCACCGCTAAGCCACAGCCAATAGAAATGGCGATGATTAAACCATTACGTTTACTACGTGCCACTTTATCCAACATTTGAATACCTGCAGCGATAATCATCGCGAACATCATTAAGCCTGCACCGCCTAATACTGGTAATGGAATTGATACAATTAATGCACCGAATACAGGGAATAACCCCGCTAGCGCTAGAAGTACACCGGTTAGCGCAACCACGTGACGACTTGCCACGCCAGTTAAGGAAATCACGCCGATATTTTGTGAGAATGAAGAGAATGGCGTGGTAGACATAATGGCGGCTAAGGCTGATCCTAAACCATCGGCTAAAACCCCGCCGCGTAAATGTCTGCCAGTGATTTCGGTTTTGGTGGCATTACCTAGGGCTAAGAAGTTACCGCTTGATTCAACGATCGTCACTAAATAGGCGATAGACATACCGATAATGCCTGAAATAGGGAAGGCTAAACCAAAGTGTAGAGGTTGTGGAATCGCAAAAGTTTGTGCTTGTTTTACACCTTCAAAGCTCACCCAGCCCATTGCTAAACAGACGAGATAACCAGTCATCATCCCAATAACGATGGCGGCTGCAGAGAAAATACCTTTACCCCATTGCACGAGAGCGACCACGATCACTAAGACAAAGCTCGCCATCATTAAATTTTCTGGCGTCGCATAATTCGCATCACCACGTTGACCACCTGCAAACCAGTCAACCGCAACTGGAATCAGGCTTAAGCCGATCATCATGACAACAGTCCCCGTCACAAGTGGTGGGAACAATTTGCGAATAT
>CABSXY010000054.1 GCA_902481695.1 uncultured Haemophilus sp.
TTTTACCTAAAGTTTCAGGATCGTAAGTACAGAAGATCGTGGTGATTTCACCATTTGCATCTTTTTCGACACGTTCTGCTTTAATCACATAAGCGTTACGCAAGCGCACTTCTTTACCTAATACTAAGCGTTTATATTGTTTGTTTGCTTCTTCACGGAAATCTGCACGATCAATATAAAGCTCTTTCGTAAACGGTAATTGGCGTTCACCTAATTCAGGACGATTCGGGTGATTTGGTGCCGTTAAGGTTTCTTCACCTTCAAAGTTTTCAATCACTACGCGAACAGGATCAATCACCGCCATTGCGCGTGGTGCATTTTCATTTAAATCTTCACGAATACAGGCTTCAAGTGCAGAATACTCTACGACGTTATCTTGTTTAGTCACACCGATACGACGACAGAATTCACGTAACGAAGCCGGTGTATAACCGCGACGACGTAAACCTGAAATCGTTGGCATACGCGGATCGTTCCAACCATCCACAATGCCTTCATTCACTAATTTCAATAATTTACGTTTAGACGTTAATGTACCTTCTAAATTTAAACGTGAAAATTCATATTGATGCGGTAATGGACGTTCAATACTAATATTTTCCAACACCCAGTCGTATAAACGACGGTTGTCCTGGAATTCTAATGTACATAGAGAGTGTGTAATACGCTCAATCGCATCAGAGATACAGTGAGTGAAGTCGTACATTGGGTAAATGCACCATTTATCACCGGTTTGGTGATGGCTCGCAAATTTAATACGATAAAGCACAGGATCACGCATGACCATAAATGGTGAAGCCATGTCGATTTTTGCACGAAGACTTAATGTCCCTTCGGCAAACTCACCGTTTTTCATTCTTTCGAATAACGCTAAGTTTTCTTCAACACTACGATCACGATATGGGCTGTTTTTACCAGGCTCAGTTAATGTACCGCGATACTCACGCATTTGGTCTGGAGAAAGTTCATCCACATACGCTAAACCTTTTTCGATTAACTCAATGGCATAGCCATAAAGTGCATCGAAGTAATCAGACGCATAACGCGGTTCACCTTCCCATTTAAAACCTAACCATTCCACATCGGCTTTAATGGAATCCACATATTCCACATCTTCTTTCACCGGGTTGGTATCGTCAAAACGTAGGTTACATAAACCGTTATATTCTTTTGCTAAGCCGAAGTTTAAGCAAATCGATTTGGCGTGGCCAATATGCAAATAGCCATTCGGCTCAGGCGGGAAACGAGTATGAACACTTTTGTGTTTACCCGAAGCTAAATCTTCATCAATAATTTGAGTAATGAAATTGTGTGTGCGGGTATTTTCCGCATTTTCTAGGGTGTGTTCTGTATTGCTCATAAATTTCTCAATAAATTGAAAATAATTTCCCCATTCTATACGAAAAGTCTGGCGTTGTGAATTTGATCCCAAAACTAACCACACTTTCATTAAATTAATACTGAATTTTTTAGGATTTTTAGGTCTAATTTGAAGATTTTTCGTGCAAACTGAAAAGTTTACCTTTAGAATACACTTTTACTGAACAAACGTTCATTTTTATTTAGGATGACAAAGTCTTTATGAAAAAACGCTTTTTTATTTTACTCGGATTACTCATTGCTGCTGGTGCAGCTTATTATTTTTTCTCTAGCAATAGCAAACAAGAAACTACTTATCTTACTGAATCGGTTACCCGTGGCAATGTGGAAAAAACAGTCGTCGCTTCTGGTTCAGTTGAAAGCGTGAATGAAGTTGATGTTGGTGCTCAAGCTTCAGGTAAAATCACTAAACTCTATGTCAAATTAGGGCAAGAAATCAAAAAAGGCGAAATGATCGCTGATATTGATTCCACCACCCAAATTAATACCTTAAATACCAAAAAGGCAGCGTTAGTTAGCTATCAAGCACAATTAAAAGCGAAGAAAACCGCTTATGATGTTGCCCTTTCAAGCTATAACCGCTTATCAAAACTTTATACACAAAAAGCGACGTCTTTGGATAGTGTGAATACTGCAAAAAGCACACTTGATAATGCGAAAGCCGAAATGGAAGCCATTGAAGCCAATATCAAACAAGCTGAAATTGAAGTGAATACCGCAGAAACCAATGTGGGCTACACCAAAATCACCGCACCAATGGACGGTACCATTGTTTCTGTGCCTGTTTCAGAAGGTCAAACCGTTAATGCCAACCAAACGACGCCAACAATTGTGACCATTGCCGATTTAAGCAAAATGAAAATTAAGCCTGAAATTTCAGAAGGCGATATTACTAAAGTTAAAGCAGGTCAAGAAGTTAGCTTTACTATTTTATCGGATAGTCAAACTGTATATCACTCCGTCATTAATTCTGTTGATCCAGCCAATACCACGACAAGTGATAGTTCTTCAACGTCATCTTCGATAAGTTCAAGCAGCAGCTCCACAACCAGTGCGATCTACTATTATGCTAATGTTTTAATTGATAACCCTGATCGTACTTTACGCATCGGGATGACGACAGAAAACAACATCAAAATTGCCAACGCAAAAGATGTGTTATTGGTTTCCAATATGGCTATTCAAAAACGTGATGGCAAAAGCTTTGTCAATGTATTGAATGACAAAAATCAGCCAGAACCTCGCGAAGTTGAAACCGGTGTTCAAAATGATTTCAAAACTGAAATCAAATCGGGTTTAAACGAAGGTGAAAAAGTCATTGTGTCGCAAGTCGCGAATGGTGAAAAAGTGGGTTCTATGCCTCGTGGTCCAAGAATGTTCTAAAAGTGCGGTAGAAAATTAATGAATATTATTGAAATTAAGGATCTCAACCGTTACTTCGGTGAAGGCGAAAATCGCGTTCATATTTTAAAGAATGTCTCTTTAAATATTGAAAAAGGCGATTTTGTCGCGATTATTGGGCAATCAGGTTCCGGCAAATCGACCTTGATGAATATCATCGGATGCTTGGATACGGCAACCAGTGGTTCTTACAAAATCAATGGCAAAGAAACCATTGAATTAAACAAAGATCAACTTTCAGATTTACGTAGCCAAAAATTTGGCTTTATTTTCCAACGCTATAACTTATTGTCGAGCTTGACCGCAGCAGAAAACGTCGCCTTGCCTGCAATTTATGCGGGGATGTCGCAAGAAAAACGTCTTTCTCGTGCGAAGCAACTTTTAGAAAAATTAGGCTTAGGTGATAAATGGCAAAATAAACCCAGCCAGCTTTCTGGTGGTCAGCAACAACGTGTGAGTATTGCGCGTGCGTTGATGAATGGCGGTGAAATTATCTTAGCCGATGAACCCACTGGTGCATTAGATTCGCAAAGCGGACAAAATGTAATGGAAATTCTGCGTCAATTACACGCAGAAGGCCACACTATTATTATGGTAACCCACGATCGTGAAATTGCCGCTAGTGCGAATCGCGTGATTGAAATTAAAGATGGCGAAATCATTGGCGATACGCAAAAAGAAGCGGTAAAAAGTGCGGTCGAAAATCAAACCAAATCTAAACCGCACTTTGGGTTTAGCAAAGATCAATTTGTAGAAGCCTTTCGTATGTCTGTGAGTGCGATTATCGCCCACAAAATGCGTTCTCTTTTAACCATGCTCGGGATTATTATCGGGATTACTTCTGTGGTTTCCGTCGTGGCATTGGGAAATGGTTCACAGCAAAAAATCTTGGAAAATATTCGAGGAATTGGGACGAGCACCATGACCATCTTTAATGGTACAGGCTTTGGCGATCGTCGAGCTGAACAGATGCAGAACCTTACAATTAATGATGCCACTGCCTTAAATCAACAAAGCTATGTACAAAGTGTCACGCCAAATAGCTCATCAAGTGGCACATTAATTTATGGTAACCAGACTTTCTCCTCGACCAGTTTAAAAGGTGTAGGCGAACAATATTTTGATGTAGATGGATTAAAACTAAAATCCGGTAATTTATTTTCTGCTCAAGATGTTGCTGATAACAACCAAGTAGCCTTAATCGATGAAAGTGCGAAAAAGTCGATTTTCCCAGATGAAAATCCCATCGGCAAAATTGTGATGTTTAATAAACGTCCATTACGTATTATTGGCGTGGTCTCTGATAAACAAATGGGCGGGGCAAGTAGTTCACTTAATCTCTATGCGCCTTACACTACCGTGATGAATCGTATTTCGGGCAGTAAAAAAATTGGTTCGATTACCGTTAAAGTGGATGATTCCGTGAATACTACTGTCGCCGAAAAAGGGATTACTGAATTACTCACCATGCGTCATGGTAAAAAAGATTTCTTCATCATGAATAGCGATACCATTAAACAAACCATTGAAAGTACAACTGGCACGATGAAATTACTCATTTCCTCTATCGCCTTTATTTCATTAATCGTTGGTGGGATTGGGGTGATGAATATCATGTTGGTTTCCGTGACAGAGCGAACTAAAGAAATTGGTGTACGCATGGCTATTGGCGCGAGACAATTTAATATTCTGCAACAATTTTTAATTGAAGCCGTGTTGATTTGTTTAATTGGCGGTGTGACGGGGATTCTGCTTTCAGGTTTAATCGGTCTGCTATTTAACGTATTTATGACTGACTTTACGATGGCATTCTCAACCGGCTCAATTGTTGCAGCGGTGGTCTTCTCTACCCTGATTGGTGTGATCTTCGGTTATATGCCGGCAAAACGCGCGGCACAATTAGATCCGATTACCGCCCTTGCACGAGAATAAAGAAATTTTGTAAAACACAAAAGAGCGGTTAAAATTCTCACTAATTTTTGACCGCACTTTAATTAAAAAGAAAGGAAAAAATCCATGTTAAAAATGAAAAAATTAACCTTAGCAATCGCGATGGCAACTGCTCTAGCAGGTTGTGCTAACATCGGCGATTCTTATAAAGCGAGCCAGCAGGATTACCAAAATTATGCGGAAATCACCAAACAATTTAATGTAAAAGAAAACTGGTGGGCGCTTTACAATGATTCACAATTAAATCGTGTGGTAGAACAAGCATTAGTTAACAACAAAGATTTAGCCAAAGCATCTGTCGCCGTAAACCGTGCTCTATATAATGCAAACCTTGCAGGCGCGAATTTAATTCCGGCATTTAGCGGTTCAACCCAATCTTCTGCGGGTAAAAATCTGAAAACTGGTGGCAACTCAACCATCAGTCATAAAGGTGCATTAAATGTGAGTTATACGTTAGATCTATGGCAACGTTTAGCGGATACCGCAGATGCCGCAGAATGGTCACACAAAGCAACGGCTGAAGATTTAGAAGCAACGAAACTGTCACTCATTAACTCTGTTGTGACAACCTATTATCAAATTGCCTACTTAAATGACGCGATCAGCACCACGCAAGAAAGCATTAAATACTACAACGATATCAGCAACATTATGCAACGTCGTTTATCACAAGGTGTTGCGGACAGTGCAAGTGTAGATCAAGCACAACAAGCGGTATTGAACGCACGTAACAACTTGATCAACTATCAAACACAACGTAAAACAGCAGAACAAACTTTACGCAACTTACTGAACTTAAAACCAGAAGAAGCATTAAATATCAACTTCCCACACATTCTTAATGTGAAAAATGTGGGCGTAAATTTAAATGTGCCAGTTTCTGTAATTGCGAATCGTCCTGATGTGAAAGGCTATCAATATCGCTTAAGCAGTGCATTCAAAAATGCAAAAGCAACTGAAAAAGGCTGGTTCCCAGAAGTCACTTTAGGTGGAAGCTTAACATCAAGTGGTACTAAAGTCGGTAACGCATTGGACAATCCTGTGGGTACAGGCTTAATCGGCATTAGCCTACCATTCCTCAACTGGAATACGGTGAAATGGAACGTGAAAATCTCTGAGGCAGATTATGAAACTGCACGTTTAAACTATGAGCAAAGCATTACTAAAGCCTTGAACGATGTAGATACCAACTACTTCGCCTACACACAAGCACAAAGTGCCTTTGCTAACTTGCAAAAAACACACAGCTATAACCAACGTATCACTAAATACTATCGTGATCGTTACAATGCTGGTGTATCTGAATTACGTGAATGGCTTGCTGCGGCAAACACAGAGAAAACCTCTCAACTTTCTATCTTGAATGCGAAATACAACATTATTCAAGCAGAAAATGCCGTATATAGCTCAATGGCAGGTTATTACTCCCGTTAAAATCATGATTAAGGAAGTTTCGGCTTCCTTAATCTTTTTTATGGACATGAAAAATGAAAAAACAACTGACTTTTTATTTCATTCGCCACGGTAAAACTGTTTGGAATACGGAAGGTTTAATGCAAGGTCATGGCGATTCCCCATTGACCGAAGAAGGCATTAGTGGTGCGAAAAAAACAGGTATTGCACTTAATAACATTCCCTTTGTTGCGGCCTACTCTAGTGTATTAAAACGTACCCTCGCGACAGCCTCTCATATTATTGGTGAAAGAGATATTCCGCTTTTCCATCACCAAGGTTTAAACGAACAGTATTTTGGTTCTTGGGAAGGACAACTTGTCGATACGTTAAGAGAACACCCTGAATTCAAACAACTTATTAAAGATCCTGCCAATTACAAAGCTCAAGTAAATGGTGGAGAAACATTCGAGCAATTGGGCGAACGTGTAATGAAAGCATTGCAGGATATTATTAAGATCCACGATCAAGGTAATATTCTCATTGTGTCACATGGCCATACCTTGCGTTTATTGCTTGCCTTATTAAACGGTGCAACCTGGCAAAATCACCGTGATGAAGATAAATCGGTATCGCTCATTAATACCTCAATAAGTGTTGTACATTATGACGATGAGAATGGTTTTCGCGTTGAGAAAATAAATGATGCAGATCATTTAAAATAAGCAAACTTAGCTAAAAAAATAACCGCACTTTGGATGACCTAAAGTGCGGTTAATTTTTATGGTGTTTTTGTGATTATTTTACTTCGCGGAATAAAATCTCACCAGGAATCACAGAACCTTGCCAGTAAAGTTCAGTTGATACTTTCTCTGCTAAATCTAAGAAAGATTTTGCAATTTCACTGTCTGGTGCAGCAACTACAGTTGGTTTACCCGCATCCAAATCTTGACGAACTTGGATATTCAACGGTAACTGACCTAATACTTTCACATTGTATTTTTGTGCCATTTTTTCTGCACCACCAGTACCGAAAATTGCTTCGTGGTGTCCACAATTGCTACAAATATGCATAGACATATTTTCCACAATACCTAACACGGGTACAGACACACGTTCAAACATCGATACACCTTTCACGGCATCTAATAACGCAATATCTTGTGGCGTGGTAACCACTACAGCTCCTGTTACAGGAATTTGTTGTGAAAGGGTTAATTGGATATCACCTGTACCCGGAGGCATATCGATCACTAAGTAATCCAAGCTATCCCATAAGGTTTCATTTAAAAGTTGGCTTAATGCACTACTTGCCATTGGACCACGCCAAATAGTCGCATTATCTTCATCCATTAAGAAACCAATCGAGTTTGCAGATAAACCATGTGCTTTAATCGGTGTGATATGTTGGTTATCAGGTGACGTTGGGCGTTGATGCGGTGCACCTAACATATGCGGAATAGATGGACCGTAAATATCTGCATCTAAGATCCCTACGCGAGCACCTTGAGCTTGTAAAGCAAGCGCAAGATTCACCGAAACGGATGATTTTCCTACCCCACCTTTACCTGAAGTCACCGCAATGATGTTCTTCACGCCTTTAACAGCGGGTTGATTATTCGCACGTTTTAACGTTGCGATTTGATAATTCACCACCCATTTGATTTCTTTACTATCGGTCGCTTTTAATAAGGCATCCGAAAGCTGTTGTTTCACTTGCTCCACGCCAGTGTTCCATGCAAAAGGCAATTGTAATTCAATACGTAATACATCACCGCCTTTTTCAACTTTCTTCAAAGTTTTTAATTCGATTAAGTCTTTTTGTAAGGTTGGGTGTTGAAATTGTTGGAAAAGTTGCAGAACCTGAGATTGTTGTTCTGCCGTTAAATTTTCAGAAAAAGCAGTTGCCATAATATTCCTTTAATAGTAGTAGGTAGTAGAGTAAATTTGTCAGGGATATTCTACCCCTTTTCCCCCTCAAATGTTAAGCTAAAAGTATAACTAAACTAGAAAAAATCACACTAATCGGGTAACATACTCGCAATTTTTGCAAAAAGAATAAGAGAAAAATAATGACAACTCAACCTCGTAAAATTTTAGTCACATGTGCATTACCTTATGCAAATGGTGCCATTCATTTAGGCCATATGTTAGAACACATTCAAGCGGATATTTGGGTGCGTTTCCAACGTATGCGTGGTAATAAAATTTATTTTGTGTGTGCTGATGATGCACATGGCACACCAATTATGCTTAATGCTGATAAATTAGGTATCACACCAGAAGAATTAATCGCAAAAGCAAAAGCTGATCACGTCCGTGATTTTGCGGGCTTTAATATCAGTTTTGATAACTATCACTCTACTCACAGTGAAGAAAATAAACAACTCACCGCTGATATTTACAATAAATTAAAAGCAAAAGGCTTCATTAAAACAAAAGTCATTTCTCAGTTATTCGATCCTGAAAAGAACATGTTCTTACCGGATCGTTTCGTCAAAGGGACTTGCCCAAAATGTAAAGCTGAAGATCAATACGGTGATAACTGCGAAGTTTGTGCTTCGACTTATAGCCCGATGGATTTAATTAATCCTCGTTCAGCTGTATCAGGTGCAACACCAATCATCAAAGAATCTGAACACTTCTTCTTTGACTTACCCGCTTTTGAAGGCATGTTAAAAGAATGGACTCGCTCTGGCTCGCTTCAGCCTGAAATTGCAAACAAAATGCAAGAATGGTTTGAAAGTGGTTTGCAACAATGGGATATCTCTCGTGATGCACCTTATTTTGGTTTTGAAATTCCAGGTGCAAAAGATAAATTCTTCTATGTTTGGTTGGATGCGCCAATTGGCTACATGGCTTCTTTTAAAAATCTCTGCGATCGTGAAGGTATTGATTTTAATGAATTCTGGGGAGAAAACAGCGATGCAGAACTTTATCACTTTATTGGTAAAGATATCGTGTATTTCCACAGTCTATTCTGGCCAGCGATGTTAGAAGGTAGCGAATTCCGCAAACCAACCAATGTATTTGCTCACGGTTATGTCACCGTAGATGGCGCCAAAATGTCAAAATCACGCGGTACATTTATCCAAGCCAGCACCTATTTAAATCACATTGATCCTGAATGTTTGCGTTACTACTACGCAGCGAAATTAAACGATCGCATCGAAGATCTCGATTTCAATTTGGAAGATTTCGTTCAACGTGTCAATACAGATATCGTGAATAAATTAGTCAATTTAGCGTCTCGTAATGCGGGCTTTATCACAAAACGTTTTGAAGGCAAATTAGCAGATAAACTAGAAGACGAAGCGCTTTTTGCTGAATTTACAGCACAAGCTGAACAAATCGCTGCTTATTATGAAAGCCGCGAATACAACAAAGCGATTCGTGAAATCATGGCATTAACTGATAAAGCCAATAAATATATTGATGAAAAAGCCCCTTGGGTCATTGCGAAAGAAGAAGGCAAAGAAGCTGAATTACAAGCGGTTTGCTCCATGGGGATCGAGCTTTTCCGTGTGTTAATGTCTTACTTAAAACCAGTTCTTCCAAAACTGGCTGAGCGAGCAGAAGCATTTTTACAAACAGAACTCACTTGGAATAATATTACACAGCCATTATTGGGTCAT
>CABSXY010000055.1 GCA_902481695.1 uncultured Haemophilus sp.
AAAGAGCGGTCACTTTTTTATCAGTTTCCGCTCTTTTCACTAAGCTTGATTCATAGACATGCACAATAACGTCAATGGATGGATACAAGTCACATTAGATGACATATCGATCTGCCATTTGCAAGTTTGGCATTCAGAGATCACGTAATCAAATCCGCCTGCATTGATATTATCGAATAAGTTTTTACCGATAGATTGGGAAACCTCGTAGTTTTCTTCTTTGAAACCGTATGTCCCTGCAATACCGCAACATTGTGATGGCAACATCACCACTTCTAAGCCTGGAATTTGTTTTAACACTTCCAAGGTGTATGGTGCCCACCCCGCTTTATCCACGTGACATGCGGTGTGATAAGCCACTCGCAATTTCAATGGTTTTAGCGGTAAGGTTTTACCTTCTTTAAAGAGTTGATATAAGAATGGTGTCACCATGTGAATATGCGGACGAACTTTTGCATTGTCGATACCTAAAATATGATGATATTCATCACGTAAATTTAGGGAGCAACTTGATGCTTCACTGATCACATCCAAGCCATTTTCATCCACCATTTTGCTGATGTAATCGGTGTTAAATTGTGCGATTTTCTTCGCACGTTCTGGGAATTGGTTCACGCTTAATGGCAAGCCACAGCATTTTTCTTTTTCCAATAAGACCACACCAATATCCATAGCATTGAACACTTGAATAAATTCTTTACCCAATTGTGGATTATTGTAGTTCACATAACAACCGTGATAATACGCCACTTTACGTTCGAATTTTTGTTGGCTTTCCAACATTTTCTTCATGTACCAGCTACGGAACGTACCAAAGGAATATTTTGGTAACGTACGATGACGGCTGATTTTTAATGCTTTTTCCAACACAAATTTTGTCGCTTTCAAGCCCGTAATCGTATTCACAATCGGAGCAAGCGGTGTATTAAGTGAACCCATAATATCGGTGTTACTTAAAATCGCATCACGTAATTTTTGCACTGCTGGTTTATGTTGTTGAGCAAGGTATTTGTTTCTTGCGCGAACGATAATGTCACCAATTTTTACATCAGACGGACACGCAATTTCACAACGTTTACAGTTAGTACAGTATTTCAATGCTTCATCATAAAGCTCGGCTGATTTTAAGCGTAAACGCTCACCATCTGGACCTGATTGTTTTGGACCTGGATAGTTTGGATTTTGACGCGAAACCGGACATACCGCTGTACACGCCGTACATTTAATACAGCTCTCAAAGCTTTCATCAAAGGCATGATGATGTTGTGGTGCATTAAGGGATTGTTTTGCATTTTCAATTAATTGTTGAATGTTCATAACGCCTCCTTAATGTGTGTTGTGAAGAATTTCATCAGCAACAACAAGTGCTGTTACCACTGCCACGCCAGAACCACAACCGAGTTCTAGTGCATTGAAACCACCAATCACATTACCCACCGCATATAAATTCGTTAAAAATTGACCGCCCTTTTGAACTTGGCATTGCGCATTAATCGCCACGCCTGCAGATTGATACGGTTGTGGATTTGAAAAACGGTGATCAGTCCAAGTAAAGCGATCCGTATCGTTAAAACCTTCCACACCGATGATGTCAGAATGAAATACGGGCTCGTAGATTTTATCGAATTCAGAGACTAAACCTTTACTGAAGAAGCTGCCCGATGCTAAGACGAAATGCTCTGCTGTGATTTCTTCCTCTTCATGCAGGCGAGTTTGAATGGCGCGAACTTTGTTACCATGAAAATGCGCTTTTAATGCACTATCACCATTCATCATGAGTCCGCCTAATTTCTCAAAACGATGACGTAATTGAATACGTTGACGCATACCTAATAAAGAAGGCGGTAAGGTTGGTAATTCAAATAATGGTAAGCCTGTTGCTTTGCGAAGTGACTCCATAAACTCTTGATTTTCCAGACCGAAACAAGCTGGTAAGAAAATCGCTTCTGTACCTTTCGCGGCTTCTTTCATTTCAGCCACCAGATCATCAAATTTCAGTTTATATTCTAAAACTTGTGCAATATTTACACTGCGGAATTCACGGGAATTGGCACGTAACTGATCTAATTCTGGAATATTTAAAAAGCCCGTTTTCACTTCACAATGTGCAAATTGTGGATTAAGTGTAAGGTTATCCGCCAATAATTCTGGTTGGAAATCGTGATAGCCTTCAATGCCTAAAACCGCAATTTTTTTATACGGGAATGGGGTTTCGCCTTGTACAGTTGGCACACTATTTGGTGAAAGCCATGCACCACGTAAACTCCCTAAACCGGTAACGCGAAGATGATTTTCGGCACTTGAGCCAATTAAATCTAAATTTAACGATTCCGCTAATTTTTCAAAATCTTGCGCTTTCGCTAATACACGTTCAGCTCCCATAATGCTATAAGGGTGTTGTGGTAATTGAGCGGAAAGTGCGGTCAAATTTTCAGGAATATTTTTAACAAACGCACCATTTGGTAAACGGCTTAATAAATCCAATGAGCCAGATGCAAAATCAATCGCTGCTTGGCCGTTATTGATAATGACACAACGTTTGCCTTGTTCTTGTAGGGCGATGCCGCAAGTTAAACCTGCAAGGCCACCACCAATAATCACTACATCAAAATTCATTGTTATCCGTTCCTTGCTGTTTGTCAGTTTCAAGCGGTTGAACATCATTTAAGCCCAACACACTGCCATACATCCATGAAGTAAATTCGGCTTCACGAATCGCTTCACCCCATGCAATAGGTTCAATACCGCGCCAACGCTCTTCCATGAAAGAGGTTAATTGTGTGGTAGATTGGCGAGGTGTTGCCACTTCAAAACGGTTCATTAAACCCGCCGCACGGCATGCGCAAAGCTCAGCTTGGCAAGTCCCCATACCCACACGAGTACGGCGACGTAAATCCACTAAGTTATTCACATTTAATTCATCAACGGCATAACGTACTTCACCTGCTGTCACGGCTTCACATTCGCACACCATTGAACGATCGAGACGTTCTTTATCTAATAAACGAGTTGCACGTGAACCATGACGATACACCGCTGAATAACGAATCGGACTTGGAAGTGAAATGACTTTCTGATTGGTTTCTGCACGGCTTTCACTTGAACCCGGTAATGGACGCTCTGCAGTCGTACAACGTGCTGTTTTGTTGAGTTTTTTACAAACAAGATCCGTTGCCCATTCAGCCATTAAGCGATAAGTCATTAATTTACCGCCAGTGATAGTGATAAAGCCCTCTAAGCCATCACGCTCTGCGTGGTCAAGTAACACGATACCACGACTCACGTTACGACCTGATGGATCATCATCAGACGCGACTAACGGACGTACGCCAGCATAAGCACGTAATACACGAGTATGACGCAAACTTGGAGCCAGTTTTTCCCCTTCACGGAAAAGAATATCCACTTCTTCTGGGGTGACTTCCATATTATCAATTTGATCGTAAGGGATTCGACTAGAGGTTGTACCGATAACACAAATGGTATCACCTGGCACAAGAATATCCGCATCCGCCGGTTTACGACAACGGTTAATCACCATTTTGTTGATGCGGTGCCCCATGACAAGTAATGCGCCTTTGGCTGGGAACATTTTGATTTTGAGATCGGCATATTCTGCGATGCCTTGTCCCCAAATACCACCTGCATTGACGACTAATGGCGCAAAGAATTTGCGATTTACGCGATTTTTGTGATCGTAAACATCCACCCCAATCACTTTGCCACCTTCGCGAATTAAATTTTTCACTTCACAATAAGTAAACATTTTCGCGCCGTTTTCGGTGGCATCCATCACGTTGGAGGCGGTTAAACGGAAAGGATCGATTGAACCATCTGGTACAACAACAGCACCGACTAAATCAGGGTTTACCGATGGTTCCATAATTTTGGCTAGTTTAGGATCAATGGCGACCGCTTCAATACCGGATTTGGTACAACTTTCGATGAACGTTTTTTGATAATCAAGGGAATCTTCAGGTAAGGTGATAAATAAACCTTCTGTTTCATCCACACAGTGACGAGCGATATTGCGCAGAATTTTATTTTCTTTAATACATTCTTCTGCTGATTCCTGATCGTTTACAGCATAACGCGCACCACTATGTAACAAACCGTGGTTACGACCTGTTGCACCTGTCGCGATATCACGACGCTCTAATAAAATACAGTTAATTCCGCGTAATGCGCAGTCACGAGCAATACCCGCACCTGTTGCACCACCACCAATGATAATCACATCCGTCGAGATAGGTGAAAAATCACCCGCATCACGATACATATTAGGCGATAATCCCATTGTTACCCCCAAAGCCAAAATATTAATAAAAAGAAACGTAAAAACTGTTACGAAGTCTGCGGCTATTGTATGGGAGAGCGGTTAAATTCACAACATTTTGAGCGAAAAAGAAAGCCATTTTGTGAAGCAGATCACATAATTTTCGTATTCGCTCATTTGTTAAATATTTTTTTGTGAAATACATCACATTTTTGAATTATTTCTCTTTTTAATTTCTATTTTTATTTTATCATGCACGCTATCCCCATTATCGGGGTGGACTCATAATTAAAATGATTTTGGAGAGAAATTATGTTTGGACCATTTAAACCCGCACCGCATATTGCGGAACTTCCTGCGGAGAAAATTGATTCCACGTATAAACGCTTACGTTGGCAAGTGTTTGCAGGGATCTTCTTTGGTTATGCCGCTTACTATTTTGTACGTGCAAACTTTGACTTAGCACAACCCGGTTTAATTCAACAGGGCTTGTACACAAAAGCGCAACTAGGTGTTATCGGCTCAGCGGCTGGTCTTGCCTACGGTTTATCTAAGTTCGTAATGGCAGGTATGTCTGACCGTTCGAACCCTCGCGTATTCTTACCATTTGGTTTATTGCTTTCTGGTCTTTGTATGACCATGATGGGTTTATTCCCATGGGCAACCTCTGGCGTAGCCATCATGTGGGTAATGATCTTCTTAAATGGTTGGTTCCAAGGTATGGGTTGGCCTCCATGTGGTCGTACAATGGTACACTGGTGGTCTAAATCAGAACGCGGTACTATCGTATCTATCTGGAATACCGCGCATAACATCGGTGGTATGATGCCGGGTGCAATGGTGCTATTAGCAAGTGCCGTATTCTTCAGTACTCATGGCATCGAAGCACAAGCAAAAGACATTTGGCAACAATCCCTCTACTATCCGGGTATTGCGGCAATGCTCTGTGCGATTCCAGTTTACTTCGTCATGCGTGATACTCCGCAATCTTGTGGTTTACCATCAATCGAAAAATGGCGTAATGACTACCCAGATGACTATAACGAAAAAACTTACGAAAACGATTTAAGTACAAAAGAAATCTTCGTAACCTATGTATTGAAAAACAAATTGTTATGGTACATCGCGATTGCTAACGTATTCGTATACTTAATCCGCTACGGCGTATTGAAATGGTCTCCGGTTTACTTAAGTGAAGTAAAACACTTCAACATCAAAGGTACCGCATGGGCATACACCATTTATGAATTAGCAGCGGTTCCAGGTACATTACTTTGTGGTTGGGTATCTGACCATGTATTCAAAGGTAAACGTGGTTTAACCGGTTTCATCTTCATGATCTTAACTACTTTAGCAGTAGTAGCATACTGGATGAACCCAGCTACACCTGAAGCAGAGCTTGCAAACTACTCAGCTTGGTATGAAAACCCATATCAATTAACTGACTTCATCTTAATGACCTTAATCGGCTTCTTAATCTACGGCCCTGTAATGTTAATCGGCTTACACGCGCTTGAGCTTGCACCGAAAAAAGCAGCAGGTACAGCAGCAGGTTTCACCGGTTTATTCGGTTACTTAGGTGGTACTGTGTCAGCTTCAGCTGTTATCGGTTGGGCAGCACAACACTACGGCTGGGACGGCGGTTTCTACGTCATGATCGGCGGTGGTATCTTAGCGGTGTTATTACTCTTCATCGTAATGGTTGAAGAAGGTAAACATAAAGCTAAATTAGGCGATACCTACGGTACTAAATAATCTATAAATTAAAGGCGACAGGCGAAGGCTTGCCGCCTTTTTTATTACAAAAAACAACTGAATTTTTAACCGCACTTTAAAAGGAGATAATGTGATGAAATTGAATAAATTAACCATTATGTTAGGCGCGGCAGTTATGGCAAATGCAGCATTAGCAAATCAAACTTGTGAAGCGCCCTATCGTTCAGCACTCCCCGCTTATACTTATAAATTAGACAAGGTGCTCGAAGTCAACGGACGTCAAGGCATTACCACTGATGGTCAATATTTATATGTATCAGGCAGTAAAACTCTATCTAAATATGATATGGATGGAAAACTGATTAAAGAAAATAAAGATCCTTTTGTCGGCTACCAAAAGGAAGCCAATCACATTGGCGACATTGATATCTACAACAATGAACTTTATGTTTCCTCCGAATGGTTTGATGCCGGTGTAGGTAAAAATATTCAAATTGCGATTCACGATCCCGAAACCCTCGCATTAAAAAGATCAGTTGATTTTAATCCTGAGTCAGGTCAAGTCGAAGTTTCCGGCATCACCGTAGATACCGTTCATAATTCAGTTTGGATGGCATCTTGGGTTGGTGAGGAAAGTGGTCGTTATTTATATGAATATGATCTTTCAACCGGTAAATATAAACGTAAAGTGCATTTACAACCTGTTCCACAATGGATTCAAGGGGTTTATGCCTACAACGGCGATCTCTATGTCACCGCTGATGACGGTACGGCAGATGAAAAAGAACCCGATCATATTTATCGTGTAGAAATTTCAGATAAAAATAATGAAGCTCGCGTTGTTTTAGAAAAAACATTGAACGACATTCGAGATGTCGGCGAAGTCGAAGGCTTGAATGTGAATCCAAAAACGAAACAACTACTTGTCCATGCAAACCGAGGCAAACAAATTGTGTTAGGGATGCCAAAAGGATTTTATCCAGGATATGACCGTGAAATTAGTGAAATCTATTTTTACGACATGAAACCAAGATGTAATAAGTAAATCAAGGAGAACACACCATGAAACTCAAAACTTTAGCGCTTTCTTTATTAGCTGCAGGCGTACTTGCAGGATGTAGCGCACACTCTTCTGTGGACACTATGAAATCAGACAAAATTATCATTGCGCACCGTGGTGCAAGTGGTTACTTACCAGAGCATACACTTGAGTCTAAAGCGCTTGCATTTGCACAACATGCAGACTACTTAGAACAAGACTTAGCGATGACAAAAGATGGTCGTTTAGTTGTTATCCATGACCACTTCTTAGATGGCTTAACTGACGTGGCGAAAAAATTCCCAAATCGTCATCGTAAAGATGGTCGCTACTATGTAATCGACTTCACCTTAAAAGAAATTCAAAGTTTAAATATGACTGAAAACTTTGAAACCAAAGATGGTAAACAAGTTGCAGTATATCCAGGCCGTTTCCCACTTTGGAAATCACACTTCAAAATCCATACTTTTGAAGATGAGTTAGAATTCATCCAAGGTTTAGAAAAATCGACTGGTAAAAAAGTGGGTATCTACCCTGAAATCAAAGCCCCTTGGTTCCACCACCAAAATGGCAAAGACATTGCAGTTGAAACCCTTAAAGTGTTGAAAAAATACGGTTACGATAAGAAATCTGACATGGTTTACTTACAAACCTTCGACTTCAATGAGTTAAAACGTATCAAAAACGAATTGCTACCAAAAATGGGCATGGATTTAAAACTTGTTCAATTAGTGGCATACACCGACTGGCATGAAACTGAAGAAAAAGATGCAAAAGGCAAATGGGTGAACTACGATTACGATTGGATGTTCAAACCAGGTGCAATGGCTGAAGTGGTGAAATATGCTGATGGCGTTGGCCCAGGCTGGTACATGTTAGTGGATAAAGAAAAATCTAAACCAGGCAACATCGTGTACACCCCATTAGTGAAAGAACTTGCACAATATAAAGTGGAATTACACCCATACACCGTGCGTAAAGATGCATTACCTGAATTCTTCACTGACGTAAATCAAATGTACGATGCGTTATTGAATAAATCTGGTGCAACTGGCGTATTCACCGACTTCCCAGATACTGGCGTTGAGTTTTTGAAAAAACAAAAATAATACGTAAGTAAAGTAATAAAAAGAGCGGTCAAAATTCATTGTGATTTTTGACCGCTCTTTTGTTAGAATCGCTCAATATTTATTTATTAAGGAAAAACAATGTATATTGCCATTAAAGATGAGACACTTAATGAAATATTAGAACAACATGAGATATGGGTAAGAAGTAATAAAGAACAAGGAAAACAAGCTAAGTTTAGTGGATATACTCTCGCTAATAAAATTATTTCCAATAAAGATCTCTTAGAGGCTAGTTTTTATGGATCCTCTCTAGTGAATACTACTTTTGAAAATACTAGGTTAGAGAACACTGATTTCAAAGATACTAAAGCTATAGATGCTAATTTTTATAATTGTAATCTAACTAATTCTAATTTTAGTTTGGCAGATCTAACAAATGCAAACTTTCATAACTCTAATATATTGAATGCTAAGTTTATTCATGCCTATTTAGAAAATACTAATTTTGAAAACTGTGATAATAAAGATACTGCAGATTTCAGAAATACCATAAAAGAATCAAAAAAATTTCTATCCACCCAAATAACACTAGCAAAAGAATCTCTATCTAAAGCTCTCAAAAACACCGACGAAAGAATATCAGAAAATAATAAAGAATCCACTAACCTTAGATGTATTGCCAAACTAATATTTGGTCTTGATATTTTATTTTTAATTTTGATTCCTTTCATTATATTTAATCCAACTAACATAGCTGTTATATATTATTTACAGCTAAAACTCATCTCTATCCAATTATTTTTTGGAAGCTGGAGCATTGTAGCTTATACGCTCCCCTCCATATCAATGTTAATTATTGCAACAACTTTATTAAGACATGATCAAAAGATTATTAATGAAATTCATTATTTCTCAGAAATGAAACATGAAATAGAATTATTTAGTGGTTTACTAGAGGCATCTCAACATGCTGCTAATAGTTTCAATTCTCCTGAAGAAGAAGCAAAATATGTTGAAGAAACATTTACTCTAATTCGAAATAAATTGATTAATATAGATAGAAATTCTAACTACAAAGAACACTACGTTAAAGAAGTGGACTACAGCAGAAACATTGATCTAATTAACAAAAATTTAGATATACTCAACAAGTTAATTAAAAATTAAGCATATAAAAACCGACTATCCCTAGTCGGTTTTTCTTATGTTAAATTATCAATACTACACTCTAGCATTTCTAAAAAATTGTATCCACGAGCTATCTTCAGACCAACCTTCCGGATGCCATGAGTTGCTCATAGCACGGAATACACGTTCTGGGTGCCGTATCATCGCAGCAATGCGGCCATCCACGTTAGAAATTGTCGTAATATCTAATACCGAACTGTTCGTGTTGGCTGGTAGATTTCACTTACATTTAAATGGCTGTCAATATACTGTGCAACAAGCAAGTTTTGGGTTTAAAGTGCGGTCAGACTTTCAAAAGTTTTGAATCCTATCTATTTTCTTTGTTATTGGTTTGTATCTCTTAATAACAAAAAAGCTTGCTGTTTATCCCAGCAAGCCTTTTAAAATAACGCAATTAAGCAAACTGCTTTTTATTCTCTAAATAACGTTTTGCACA
>CABSXY010000056.1 GCA_902481695.1 uncultured Haemophilus sp.
TAACCGTCCTGTTAAAATAAAGCGGGTACGAGAGAGTGCGTTGTCAAAGACACAAGCCAACACGAATACCCCTAATAATTTCACGAAGAATAAAACACCGCCTAAAATGACCGCACTTAAGCTCATCTCTGTCGGGATACCAAACGGAAGCAACACGCTCACAAAGATAGATGCCACAACCATTGATTTTAAGCTTAAGCCGATTTTTAATAAGGCAAGTGCTGGACCAGAGTATTCAGTCAATGGACCTTCTTGTAACTCTTGTTCCGCTTCCGCCAAATCAAATGGAATTTTACCCATTTCAATAAATACGGCGAAGAATGCTGCAGCGATAGCAATCACTGTCGCAATTGGATATTGCCAAGTGTTATCGGAAAGTGCATTACCGATAACCGCAAAATTGGTTGAACCGGCAATTAACGCAATGACAAGGAATGCCAACATGAGAATTGGCTCTACCAAGACACCTAATGTGACTTCACGACTTGCCCCTAAACTTGAGAATGTGCTATTTGAATCCAAACCCGCAATTGAAAAGAAGAAACGGAACAAGGCGAATAAGTAAATCACGGTGATTAAATCACTGCCAGCACCAAATGGTGCAACACGAGTAAATAAAGGCAAACTCATAGCGACCACCATCACGGTGCTGATTAGCACATAAGGCATCACTTTAGAAACCCAACCCGCATTGTCAGGCCAAATGTTTTGACGTTTCATTAATTTCGCAATATCGCGATAATCTTGTAACACGCCCGGACCGCGACGAGATTGAATTCGTGCTCGGATCATACGTGAAATACCAGAAAATAACGGTGCAAGAGCAAGCAAAATCAAGGCTTGCACAATGGCAAAAACAAACATTCCGGCAGATGTTGCAATTTCTGAAGGTAACGTAATCATCTTCAACCTCCTACATCAACGCAATGGAAAGTAGTATTGCCACCAAGGCAATCACGAAGTACACGCAGTACAAACGGAAGTCACCTTGTTGCAACCATTGGATTTTAGTTCCTAACCAAGGAATAAAACGAGCGATCGGCATGGTCACTTTTTCTTCCCAGAAAGGTTCAGCTTTTGTTGCGCCTTTAATTACCGCTTGGATGCCTTTATCACCTAAAGGTGCAGGATCCAACACTTCGCGCAAGGTATAAAGCGATTTGAAAATCGTACGTAACGGACGAGTAAAACTACCCGCAGAGGCCGCCATATCTTGTTCATAAGCATAACCACAAGCCCATGGATTGCCTTTTGCACGATCGGATAAACGTTGATTTTTGGTGAACGCATAAAAACTAAATGGCAAGAAGAAGAATGCCAATAGCATGATAGTCACCATCGGTGTTGAAAGTGCAGTATGCGGTTCAGCTTGTGCGACCACTACTCCATTTTGAGCCAACATTAACGGTTCGCTATGAGCAAGTGCGGTCGAAATTTTCGCAATTATTGGGGTCACAACAGATGCCCCCACACCTAACAACACACAACATAACGCTAATACCGCCATGGCAATCACCATTGGTTTTGGTACTTCGCGTGCATTAGCTGCTTTTTCACTACGTGGTGCACCACCGAAGCTGATACCGTACACTTTCACGAAACAAAGTGCCGCTAACGCACCAGTCAATGCCAACATAATGATGGCAATCGGACCAGCAAGTTTTAATACGAAATCATCACTTTGGCTTAAGGTGAATAAGGATTGATATGTAAACCATTCACTGACGAAACCATTAAACGGTGGCAATGCAGAAATCGCCATGGTACCAATTAGGAAACAGAATGCAGTGTAAGGCATAAGTTTGCCTAAGCCGCCCATTAAGTCCATGTCTTTAGTATGCAAGCGATACATTACTGAACCTGCACCTAAGAATAACAAGCCTTTGAATACAGCATGGTTAAGTAAGTGGTATAAACCACCAAGTAAGCCCACGGTTGCCAATACTGGATGATGTGTCGCGATACCAATCATACCGACGCCCACACCCATCATAATGATACCGATATTTTCTACCGTGTGATAAGCCAAGAGTTTTTTGATGTCATGTTCTGCCAAGGCATAAAGTACGCCGAGTACGGAGGATACTGCACCAAAACCAAGTACGATAACGCCATACCAAACATTGGTAGAACCGAGAAGATCCACGCCGACTTTGATGATCCCGAAGATACCGATTTTAACCATCACACCAGACATCATCGCTGAGGCGTGAGAAGGTGCAGCCGGGTGAGCTTTCGGTAACCAGCTGTGTAATGGAATCATCCCTGCTTTTGCGCCAAAACCTAAAAATGCCAAAATAAAGGCAGTAAAGGCAAGCGGTGCCGGCAAAGTGGTTTGACGGAATGCGCTAAATTCAAAACTACCGGCATAGCAGTAGAAAATGAAGAAGGCGATCATAATTAATACCGAACCGGCATGTGCAATAAAGAAATAAAGCAAACCTGCATTTACGGCATTGTCATCTTGTTCGGTAAGGACTAAGAAATAAGATGCCAATGACATCATTTCAAAGAATACAAGGAAGTAGAACGCATTATCGCTAGTCACTAACGCAACCATGGAAGCGATAAATAAATTCATAAAGAAGCCCATAGAACCTGCGCCTTTACCTTTGTATTCTTTTACATAAGAGAAAGAATAAAGTGCGGTCACAATAACTAATAAAGAAATGACACACACCATAAACGCCGCCAATCCGTCAATACGGATGGAGAACGAGGCAAATTCAAATGGGGTTTTGAAAACATCAACGACTGTGTCGCTGCTGATCAGAACGGGGATGCAGGCAACAATACCTAACACTCCAGCAAGTACACCGGTCACGCCGGATATATTGATTGAAAGTTGTTCGTTTCGTCTCACTGCGAGCGAAATAAACGCACCTACGACATAAATCAACAGGGTCGTGATGAGTAAATTGATTGGTAAACTCATAATATCACTCCATTGATTACAAGTTAAACACACTAATTATCTTGGGATAGCAGGCGAAGAAACCATTGCCATTTCACGTTTTCTTTCGTTAGCCTGTTTGATACTCTCATCACTAATAATAAATAAGGTTTTGGTCGGACAGGTTTGTACACAAGCCGGACCATCTTCACGGAAATAGCAAAGATCGCATTTCACCGCAATGGCTTTCACGCCAGGTTGCCATGCCAGCATATTGTGTAAATCCGTATTATCTGGTGCAGTACGAATATCTCGTTTTACCGCATCAGTGAAGGAGAATCCTTCATAATAGGTTGGTGCGTCAATCGGTGCAGAACCATGTTGGGTAATTGCACCGAATGGACAAGCAATACCACAAAGTTTACAACCGATACAGAGACTTTCGTTAAGTTGAATGGTGTCATTAATATGTGTGATTGCGTGCACCGGACACACGGTAGCACATGGTGAATCATCACAATGACGACAGAGAATTGGCACGGTTACATCATCATTACGCATGACTTGTAAGCGTGGAAAAGATTGTAATCCGAAAGCTTTATGCACTTCGCTACAAGCGGCCATACAGGTGTTGCATCCAATGCAATCCTTCGGATCACCGATTACAAAACGATTCATACATTCCCCTCCTTGTATGTAAATAACGTTTCTACAATAACCACTCTAGAAGTAAGGATACTCCTGTCGAAAAGTAAAGCTCAAGAAGTAATTCGAAAATTTGTGATTAAGATCAAAAGATTTCCATTGTTTTTCTATTACTGTGATGTCCCTGTTAAATAACGGTGAAACATAATAATTTTATGTTAAAAATGTGAACAAATTTTCAACAAATGAACATCACCCTATTTGAAATATCGCTATACAAATTTAAATGGTTACGTGATAAAATTTCTCCTTCGCAGTATGTTTATTGGCACACAATAAACAATTCATCTCATAAACATTCTAACTAAGGACAGATTATGTGTTTAGGTATTCCGGGACAGATCATTCAAGTAGCTGACAGCGCATTACAGCTTGCTGTAGTCGATGTCTGCGGAGTTAAAAGAGAGGTTAATATTTCATTAATTTGTCAGGATGACCCCAAACCTCTCGTCGGTAAATGGGTACTCGTGCATGTGGGTTTTGCCATGACAATTATCGATGAAGAAGAGGCTAAACAAACGCAAGAAGCCTTAATTGCCATGAGTCAGCTGGAACATGAAGTCGGTGATTTTCTTGGCTTAAATCAAAAATAAACAGGGTTGCGTTATGCAAGGGATCGAATTACGCATAAAAGGAAAAGTTCAGGGCGTGGGATTTCGCCCTTTTGTCTGGCTTCTGGCAAATCAATATGGATTAAATGGAGATGTCAATAATGATGGACAAGGCGTATTAGTTCGTTTTGTCTCTCCACCAGCAAATGCACTTGAGCAATTTTTATCCGACTTACAAAACAAACTCCCACCGCTAGCGCAAATTACCGATATTACTCAGCGCGCTATTGATTGGCCAGAAGCAACTGCAATAACAGGCTTTACTATCCGAGAAAGCGAAAACAATCAAATGGACACACAAATTATTCCCGATGCAGCGACCTGTCCACATTGTTTAGCCGACTTATTCGATCCCAACAATCGACGTTATCACTACCCCTTTACCAATTGTACCCATTGTGGCCCGCGTTTCACCATCATTAAGGCCATTCCTTACGACCGAAAAAACACGGCAATGGCTTCTTTTCCACTTTGTCCACAATGTGAAAAAGAATATAAAGATCCCGCTGATCGTCGTTTTCATGCACAACCCAATGCTTGTTCTGTTTGCGGCCCCCATATCTGGTTACAAGATCGAGAACAAACACTTACTACTCATGAAACTGCGCTAAAAAAGACCGCACTTTTATTGCAACAAGGCAATATTGTTGCGGTTAAAGGTTTAGGCGGTTTTCATCTGGCCTGTGATGCGAATAATCAAAAGACGGTTGATTTATTACGTCAAGGGAAGCATCGTCCCACAAAACCATTAGCCATTATGGTGCCTAATCTACAGTTTTTACAGGATTTGAGTTCTCAAGAAACTGAATTGCTAACCAGCAGTGCAGCTCCGATTGTACTGCTAGCAAAACATAAAGTACCCAATATTGCTGATAATATTGCGCCTAACTTGCAAGAAATCGGCGTCATGCTTCCAAGTAATCCACTACAACATTTGTTATTACGTGCGGTTAATCGTCCGCTCGTGATGACCTCTGCGAATGCCAGTGGGCAACCTCCTGTATTGAAAAATGAACATGCGGTGGAACAATTGGCTGATTTAGCGGATTTCTATCTTTGTCACAATCGCGATATTCTACAACGTGCTGATGATAGCCTTGTTCGCGTTGCCTTCGATGGATTAGAAACATTGCGTCGTGCTCGTGGCTATGTGCCAGATGAAATACCACTTGAAACACAAAGTGTGAAGAATGTGTTGGCGTTAGGTTCCGATCTGAAAAATACATTCTGCTTACTACGTCACAATAAAGCCGTGCTGAGCCAACATATTGGCGATACAGCAAA
This sequence comes from uncultured Haemophilus sp., assembly GCA_902481695.1. GTDB lineage: Bacteria > Pseudomonadota > Gammaproteobacteria > Enterobacterales > Pasteurellaceae > Haemophilus_D. Next base: position 5,494 of record CABSXY010000056.1, read on the forward strand.
TGAGCAAGTGCGGTCACAATTAAGTGAAAATCTTGAATTATTTCAAAATATTTATCAATTTAAACCAGACATTATCGCTGTCGATGCTCACCCTGGCTATTTTTCATCTTCCATTGGTAAACAACTTGCTGAACAGCAACAAATCAGACCAATCGAAGTACTGCATCATCATGCTCATATTGTCAGCGTGATGGCCGAACATCATTGTAATGAACCTGTAATCGGTCTTGCACTAGACGGTATCGGTATGGGCGAAAATGGACAACTTTGGGGAGGCGAATGCCTACTCGTTGACTATCAACATAGTCAATATTTAGGTGGTCTGCCTGCTGTTGCTCTGCCAGGAGGCGATCTTGCAGCTAAACAACCTTGGCGCAACTGGTTGGCTCACCTGCATCAATTTGTACCACAATGGCAAGAAATTCTCACCCAAACCTGTACAGAACCTAATTGGCCAATATTAATCAATGCCATTGAACGCGGACTCAATTGCCCACCTATATCATCTGCGGGTCGCTTATTTGATACCGTAGCTTATGCTCTCGGTATTGCACCAAGCAGTGTTTCTTGGGAGGGCGAAGCGGCCTGTCATTTAGAAGCACTGGCAAATACCTCATCTTTGGCGACACAAGCACAAAGTGCGGTCAATATTCCAGTAAAAATGCCGCTTATCGGCAATAAACTGGATTTGGCTTATTTCTGGCAAAGTTGGTTAAATTACCATGCGCCTGCCGCAGATAAAGCCTTCGCCTTTCACTATGCTCTCGCCCAAGGTTTTGCTGAACTTGCGACAAATCAAGCACGAAAACACCAATGCCGTACCATCGTGCTATCCGGCGGTGTGATGCATAACCAACTGCTACGTCGCTTATTAAAAGAAAATTTGAGCGAATTCCATGTACTAAGTGCGCATAAACTACCGATGGGTGATGGTGGACTCAGTTTAGGTCAGGCGGTTATTGCCATGCATAGAAACTGATAATCTCTAATATTAAATATAAGAAAAAGAGTTAATCGAAAAGTAACGATTAACTCTTTTGTTTTTTGTATTTCTTTTTTATAGCGGAATACTGGAAAAGAAAACCAATAGTAACGGTGGCAGAATATTCGTCACAAAACCGAATGAAATCGCAATTGGCGTGACTTCAATACCTCCCGCTTTTTGGATAATTGGTAAAGTGCAATCTATTGCTGTCGCACCCGTAATCCCAATTGCAGTCGAACGGAAATGACGCATAAATAATGGGATGACAAATAAACTGACAATTTCACGGGATAAGTCATTAAAAAAGGCAATACTACCCTGTACTGGTCCCCATGCATTGGTTAATACCACGCTGGATAACGAATACCACCCCATTCCAGAGGCAAACGCCAATCCTTGCGTAATTGGCATAGCCAAAACGAAAGCAGCAATGATACCGCCTAGTAATGAAGTAAACGTAAACACCATCCCTGTTTGGAAACCTCGTTTATTGAAAAGGGCCTCTTTTAAGGAAATACCGTTATTTCTTAGTTGGATCCCCACAAAGAAAATCAGTACGATCAATACATACAGATTAATTCCAGTAGGCAACATGAGATAGGATTTGAATAAGAAACCACAAAGGGTGCCGATCACCACCGTGCCGGAAAGTTTGAGCGAGTCAATTAAGGAGTGCCAGCGAGAATCAATTTTACCTTGTGATTTAAGTGGCTCAGCGGGGTTAAAGCGATCGTAAAGCATCAGGCCAATCATATTTGAACCCAAAATGATCGCAGATAACGTCAATGCGGTTGTACCAATAATAGGGAGTTTATGTTCTAAATCATCCAATTGACCAAGCAAATACCCCATTAAGAAAAGGATGATGTAAAGCAAAAACATGACGATATGATTAATCTTTGCGATATAGGATTTATTATTGACCTTCAGTAGATAGCCTAACACCATCGGTACTAAGACAATTAATAAGCCATTTATCATATCCTGCATCATACTTCTCCTTTCTTATTCCATTGAAGCTAGCATACCCCTTTTCGTCCTCTTTTTCAAAGCGCATAAAAAAAGTGCGGTCAAATCAACCGCACTTTTAATCATCTGAAAAATCAAAATTTATTAGCCATTTACTTGGCGACGTGCTAATACAGCATCAGATAACTGTTTTAACACGATTTCGGTATCTTCCCAACCGATGCAAGCATCAGTGATGCTTTGTCCGTAAGTCTGAGCTTTACCATCGACTAAGTCTTGACGTCCCTCAACAATATGACTTTCTACCATGACACCGAAGATCTGCTTTGAACCACCTGCAATTTGCTGGCAAACATCTTCACAAACTTCCATTTGTTTTTTGAATTGTTTGCTACTATTTGCATGGCTAAAATCAACCATGACATGTGGAATACGACCTGATTTTTCGATCTCTGCACAAACTTTTGCAACGTCTTCTGCTTTATAGTTAGGACCTTTATCCCCACCACGTAAAATGATGTGGCAGTCTTCATTTCCTTTTGTTGAAACAATAGCAGAATGACCAAATTTTGTCACAGATAAGAAGTAATGCGAAGCTTCTGCTGCCCCCATTGCATCTAAGGCGACTTTTACGCCACCATTTGTGCCATTTTTAAAGCCTACCGCACAAGATAAGCCTGAAGCTAATTCACGGTGAACTTGAGATTCAGTTGTTCTCGCACCAATTGCGCCCCAGCTCATGAAATCAGCTACATATTGTGGTGTGATCATATCTAAGAACTCACCCGCTGATGGTACGCCTAAGTTGTTAATATCTGATAATAATTTACGTGCTATACGCAAACCATCATTTAAACGATATGTATCATTTAAATAAGGATCGTTAATTAAGCCTTTCCAACCCACTGTTGTACGCGGTTTTTCAAAGTAAACGCGCATCACCACTTCAAGTGTATCTTTATATTCATCACGTAATACTTTTAAACGTTTTGCGTAATCTAATGCGGCTTTAGGATCATGAATAGAACAAGGACCAATTACTACAAGTAAACGGTCATCTTTTCCATGAATAATATTGTGTGCGTGCAAGCGGGTTTTATGAACTAAATCAGCCGCTTCTTGACTTGCAGGAAATTTTTCTAATAAGGCAATTGGAGGTAATACCTGATCGACTTTTTCAATTCGGGTATCATCATTTGCAACTTTTACTTCGATTTCTTCTTTCTTCGTCGCCATATGTCACTCTCTAAATCTTAAATGTTGTGCTTAAATCTAATGGCGTTACTCTACACCTATTTTTTGTACTAGTAAACTAGTTCATTTGAATTCTTACACAATTATTATGTGATTGCGTAAAATTTATACTACCTAAGCAGTAAAATAGGGCGTTATTAAACTATATTTCCGCCTTGGCTGGCAAGGTTTTTGACGTAAAAATAGGTTGTACCAGCCCTATTTAAACAGAATGATTCTTTTATCCTTCAAATTAACAAAGAGGTTTAGATAAATGCGGGCAAAAAGAACAATTTCAACATCTACCGCACTTTTTAAAAATATTTTTTCATTTCCCTTGTTTTTACTGAACATCCCCCTCATTTCTTTGTCTGATTGAACACTTATTCAATCATTTATTTTTACTTGGAGAACTCTATGAAGAAAAGAAATTTTGTATTAACCGGTATAGCATTAGGTTTAAGCGTGTTTGCAACCTCTTTATCCGCTCAAGCGGCTATTCCCAATGAGATTGTCGAACAAGGTAGCCTTGCGCCAATGTTAGAAAAAGCACAAGCAGCAGTTGTGACCCTTTCTGTTGAAGGCAAAGCAAAAGCAAACAGCCGCTCAGCATCACCTGATGATATTCCAGAAGAATTTAAATTTTTCTTTGGTGATCAATTTGGCGAACAATTTGGTGGAGATCGTGGTGCATCACGCAACTTCCGTGGTTTAGGTTCCGGTGTGATCATCAATGCCGATAAAGGTTATGTTTTAACTAATAATCACGTGGTAGATGGTGCGGATAAAATTACCGTAAAACTACAAGACGGACGTGAATTCAAAGCCAAACTTGTTGGAAAAGATGAACAATCTGATATCGCTTTAGTGCAAATCGAAAAACCAACAAATCTCACCGCGATCAAAATGGCTGATTCAGATAAATTACGTGTTGGTGATTTTACCGTTGCTATCGGTAATCCATTCGGTTTAGGCCAAACTGTCACTTCTGGTATTGTTTCAGCACTTGGTCGTTCTACTGG
>CABSXY010000057.1 GCA_902481695.1 uncultured Haemophilus sp.
AATGCCTTAGATGAAATATTGAAAAAGCCAGATTTTTGGGCGGTAAAACTATTCTTTGATGCTAAAGTACAAGAACAAATTGAACGTTATCAGCGTTATCACAACACCAGTTACAATTTAGAGCCCGATTTAAAATACAGCCCCGGTGGCTTGCGGGATCTTCATCTTTTATATTGGATCGCATTACGACACACTGGGGAAATGACCCTTGATGGCATTTTGAAAAGTGGCTTTATTTATCCATCAGAACACCAACAATTATTAGAAAGCCAAGAATTTTTATTCAAAGTGCGGTTCGCTTTGCACTTGATTTTAAAACGTTATGACAACCGACTGCTGTTTGATCGTCAAATCAAAGTGAGTGAGATGCTTGGTTTTGAAGGCGACGGAAACCGTGGTGTCGAAAAAATGATGAAACGTTTTTTCCAAGCTTTACGCACGATTTCTCGTTTGACCGATATCCTGATTAAGCATTATAAAGAGCATTTTTTATCTTCAAACGGAGAGGGATCAGTTCACCATTTGGATGACGATTTTGAAATAGTGAATCAAAGTTTGTGTTTACGTAAGGAAGACGTATTTTTACGTTCACCAGATCGTATTTTGGATCTTTTTTTCTACCTTACACAGCATGAACAAGCTGAAATTCATTCCTCAACATTACGCCAGCTTCAGATTGCGTTGGAAAGTTTGACGCAGAAATTGTGTGATATTCCTGAAGCAAGAGAAAAATTTATTCGGTTATTTAATCAACCGAAAGCGATTCAGCGTGCATTCCTCCCAATGCACCAATATGGTGTGTTAACGGCTTATTTGCCACAATGGCAGGGGATTGAAGGTTTGATGCAATTCGATCTTTTCCACATTTACACAGTGGATGAGCACACCTTACGAGTGATGTTGAAATTGGAGAGTTTCTTAGCTGAAGACGAAGCAGAATCCCATCCCATTTGCCATCAAATATTTAGTCAAATTTCTGACCGCACTTTGCTTTATGTTGCCGCACTTTTCCATGATATTGCGAAAGGTCGAGGAGGGGATCATGCAGAGCTAGGGGCTGAAGATATTGTTGAATTTGCCTATTTGCATGGTTTTGATCGCCGAGAAATTGAAACGATGGCTTGGCTAGTGAGAGAGCATTTGCTCATGTCAATCACTGCACAGCGTCGAGATATTCATGATCCTGAAGTTGTGATGAGCTTTGCGGAAAGTGTACAAAATCATGTGCGTTTAGATTATCTCACTTGTTTGACGGTTGCCGATATTTGTGCAACAAACGGTACCTTGTGGAATAGCTGGAAACGTTCTCTTTTTGCCTCTTTATACGATTATACGTCGCAACAATTCCGACAAGGGATGAATTTATTATTAGATAATAAAGAAAAAATCCTTGAAAACCGCCAATTGGCGCTGGCAATTTTATCCGAAGATCAACCAGAATTATCGGAAGAAAAAATTTTAGCACTCTGGCAACGTTGTCCTGATGATTATTTTTTACGAAATAGCCCAAAACAAATTGCGTGGCATACAGAGTTATTAGCTGAATTTGATGGTGAAGTACTGGTTAAAATTAGTAACCGTTTTTCTAGCGGTGGGACTGAGATCTTTGTTTATTGCCCTGATCAAGCCAACTTATTTAATAAAGTGGTTTCAACCATTGGTGCGAAAAAATTCAGTATTCATGATGCGCAAATTTTAACATCGGATGATGGATATGTATTCGACAGCTTTATCATCACAGAATTAAATGGTGAATTGGTTCGATCAGAACGTCGCCGAGAATTAGAGACGGTATTAACCTCTGTTTTATTAGGTGAAAAATTACCATCCATGTCTTTTGCAAATAATCGACAGTTGCAACATTTCACCGTAAAAACAGATGTACGTTTTTTGAAAGAAACTAAAAAAGAGCATACGGAGTTAGAAATCGTTGCTTTAGACAAACCCGGTTTATTGGCTCAAATCAGTCAAATTTTTACCGAGTTAAAACTCAATCTTTGTAATGCAAAAATTACGACAGTAGGGGAAAAAGCCGAAGACTTCTTCATTTTAACAAATGAAAGAGGAATCGCATTAACCGAAGAGGAAAGGGGATTATTAGAAAACGTGCTCTATGAATGTTTGTAATATGAAATAAAAAAGTGCGGTTAAATTTAACCGCACTTTTGCTATTTATTGAATATCTTTTTTAAGAAACAATACGAATAACTCAATCAGAGAAGGATAGAATTGGCTTTTTAATTTTACTTTCTGACTTTGTTGTTGAAATAAATCCATCCAACTAAGTAAAACAATTTGTGCAAATTCTTTTTGTTTCTTGTTATTTTGATCTTCAATGAGCTTTATAAAAATACTCAGTAGTACACCAATATGATCGCTTGGTTCATTCTGCACTTTATTTACTTTGAGCTTGTAGTGTTGCATATAGCTATCTACAAGTGAGAGTGCTTTTGAAAGTTCTTCACCTTGTAAATAGGCTGACATGTAAGGAATAGCACTTAAGCTTCCTTCTAACAAGAAGCAATGAGTAAAATCTGCAGCAAGTTCAAGTTGATCGTATTGCAACGATTTTAGTGCATTACGCAATGCATCAACTTGCTGTGAAAAGCCCATTTCTCCTAAAAGCTCAAATAAGCTGGCGAAATGCCCATTTTGATAATAAGAAAGTTGCTTTTGGGTAAGCTCTTTGCTTAACAAAGAGCCCATCCATTGATAAATAAATGCTCGTTCTTGATTATCTAAATTAAGCATCTTCTATTGCTCCGCTAAAGCCATTTGGTTTTGGTGCAGTACCTTGGAATTTTTCGACATTGACTAAACAAGTATTAGCAGATACAGCTTGAGCAAGCATCGAGCTACCGATATCTAATGTCATGGTATTTGGGTCACCATAGGTATCAATTGCACCAATTTCAGCACTTTCTGGAGAGTACCATGCCCCTTCTTGTAAACGTACAACGCCATTTGGGAAATTATCAGAGATGTGTGCACCAACAATAGCTTGTCCACGGTCATTAAATACGCGTAGAAGATCGCCATGTTTAATCCCTAATTTTTCTGCATCTTGTGGATTCATGAATAGTGGTTCACGTCCTTGAATGCTGTAGGTTTCTCTGAGCTCTTTTGACTCACAAAGTTGTGAGTGAAGACGTTTATCTGGGTGAACGGATTGTAGCCAGAATGCAAATTTATCTGAATTAGGTCCACCATGAGAACGCTCAGCTTTTTCAAACCACATTGGATGTCCTTTACAGTCTGAATAACCGAAGCTCGCAATTTTATTACTGTAAATCTCAATAAAACCTGATGGTGTCCCTAATGCATGAAGCTCTGGATCTTCACGGAAGTCAGCATGTCTTACCCAAGGTTTGCCCTCTGGGAACATGATATAACCTTTTTCCCAGAATTCTGCAAATGGAGGCATATCAAATTTGCCTTTGTTTTCTTTTCGGCAATCTTCATATAATTTTTCAACCCATTCCATTTCATCCATATTGCGACAATATTCTTTTTCTTTGCCAAAACGGCGGCAGAGCTCTTTAAATATCTCGAAATCTGGTTTGGATTGATACAGAGGGTCGATTAATTTTTGCATGGCGATAATGCCACGGTTGCTATAAGAACCGTAAGCATCAATATCGTTACGCTCAAATGGCGTACAGGCTGGTAATACAATGTCAGAGAATCGACAAGTTGCAGTCCAACTGTAATTGATCGATACAATCGTTTCTAACGCTAAAAAGGCTTTTTTCATTTTATTGCGTTCAGACTGTCTATGCCACTGATTGCAACCAGTAAAGATAGCCATTTTATAAGGTGCATAAACCACTTTGCTACCATTGTAGTTAATGGTTTCACCTGGATATAACAGTGAATCAGTGACTCGCGCGCAAGGTAAAACTGCACTATAGCCTTTATAGTCTGTATTATTATATTTTGGTGTTTGATCCTCATCTAAGTTTAACGGGAATGCACCAGGCATAGCCGCACCAGATTCTGGAATACCAATAGAGCTATAATGGTGAGCATAACTAATTCCACCACCAGGTAAGCCAATTTGACCTAACATCGCGGCTAAAACAGCACCTAACCAATAAGGTTGTTCACCATGTTGTTGACGTTGAATAGCCCAGCCAAAAATAAGTTGGGTACGTTTGCCTGCAAGCATGTGAGCAAACTCACGAATGCGATCAGCACTCACGCCACAAATATTCGCTGCCCACTCTGGTGTTTTTTCAATGTGATCTTCAGTTTGACCAAGTAAGTACGGCACAAATTTTTCAAAACCAACGGTGTAAACATCAATAAATTTTTTATCGTATAGCCCTTTGGTGTAAAGCTCATGTGCAATAGCCAACATGAAAGGTACATCAGTTTGTGGGTTAATGTACTGCTGTTCACAATTTAAATAACGTTGAGTTTTCGTTTTAACAGGGTCAACACTAATCACGTTAATTTGCTTATTCGCGATTTTTTCTTTTAACATTTCTAAGTAAGCATAGGACTCGTGTGTTTCACAGTTCCAACCCACTTGTAAGTTTTTAACAGGATCGCTTGCCCAGAAAATGATGTTTTGACTTTCTTTTAAGATAATTTCCCAAGAAGTACCTTGAGAATAAACCTCGGTTGAACCTAATACATAAGGCAAAATCACTTGACCGGCACCAGTCGAATAGTCGCCAGCTGTGCTTACACTGTTTCCGTGCATCGCAATAGCGCGGATCATATGGTTACCGCAGCTATGGAATTGCCCAGTTGAGCGCCAACCTACGTTACCTGTATGTAACGCCCAAGGACCATAGTTTTGCTGAATGCGTTCTAGTTCTTCATAGAAGAGATCTAAAGCCTCATCCCAAGTGACACGAACAAAGCGGTTATCGCCACGAGAAGTGCGGTCGCTTTTTTCTTTATTTTTGAGCCAATCTAAACGTACCATAGGGTAGCGAATACGTGATTCGCTATAAATAAGCCCTTTGATACCATTGATCATTTCTGTTGGGTATTTATCTAACTCAAAAGGTTTTACATCAACGACTCGACCGTTTTCTACTTTGGCACGAATGGCACCCCAGTGAGAGCCGGTAATTTTCCATTGAGTAATATCTTCATCTGTTGATGTTTTTGCCACTAACCAGTTAGGCATTGCACATGCCGCCCCCATAAGAGATATATTTTTCAAAAATTGACGACGTGTTTGTAACATAATGATATCTCCTATTTTTCTTCTTTATTTGTTGCCGTATCTGAGTCATGTAATTGTAAATAACGTAATACTTCTTTACTGGTTGAGTCATCAATATTCGTAAAGCCAACCATTCCTTTAAATAGACCAATCCAGGTGTTGGAATCAAAATGCGAAACCTGTGGCTGTCTATGACACGTACTACATTGTGTTTTATAAACGTTTTCAGCCGTTTCCCATACGGTATTTACATCGCTAATTAATTGATTTTTTGCAATCCATACCGGTAATTTCACTTTTTGCCAAGTTAAGCCCGTTAATGGATCTTCTTTGGTTTCTAAGACGGTATATTGAGGTTCAGACTGCATAAATTCTTTTGTTAATACCGCATCAGTAATGTTTTTACCAAATTGGTTATACCAAATGCGTCCGAATCCTTTGTCTTTACGCCACATCACTAATTCAACGAGATCACCTTTATCTGTGGATTTTACTGCATTAACTGGCGCAGCTGTTTCGAGATGACCGATATTTTGAGTTAACGCTTCATCTGCAAATAATGGCACAATGGCTTTCGCATAGTATTGTTGAGATGGCTTAATATCATTCACTACTAATGCTTCAAATTTAGATGTGTTTCCTGCATCTGCTTTTTTAGCAGGTAAGTGGTGAGCAATACCTTTATGACAATCAACACAGCTTTGATTACGTTCAGCTGCTGGCTTCATGGCTTTTTGTGCAGCTTTAGACATTTTTTCAAAGTTCATGCGATCGTAGCTATGGCAATTTTTACATTCTTTAGAGCCATTTGCGGCAAATCTAGCCCATTCGCGTTCTGCCATTTCTGCACGATGTTCTTCAAAAGATCCTTCTTCATTATATTTACCGCTCAATTCTGCCAATACTTCGCGGCTTGCTTGCATCTTACGTGCATATTTTGCTGTTTTGTCATGTGGCAAATGGCAATCAGGACAGGTTGCGCGTACGCCACTGCTATTGCTCCAATGTACAGTTTGTTTGAGTTCCTCAAGAGGAGTTTCCATTGAATGGCAACTTACACAAAACTCTTCAGTGCTTGTCGCATCCATGGCATTATTAAATTGTTGCCAAGCAATTGCACCAGCTATAAAACCAAGCGTAACGAGTACACCTAGCCCAATTCGGTTAGATGGTTTCAGAAAGAATGACTTTATTTGTTTTTTCATTTTCGGCTCCTTATATTGACTAAGCAGTTGGTAAACCAATTACATATAATTGTAAGAACCAGACAATAAAGCCATATAACCCCACACTCATTGCCATACCTAAAGGTAAAATAATAAATAACAAAAGTAGTAATTTTGAGATATCACTTCTCATTGATGACTGATTCATCACTCCCCCCCCCTATGTTTATATTTACATACTTATTTTTAATTAGCCCGCGATATTATCATGTACGGATGAAAAAAAAAGTGATTTATATCAAACTTTATTGATTAAATAGAATTAGCATCCTTCTTTTGGGTAAAAGACATTTTTTTATACTTTAAGTATTTTTAGAGCAGGGAAGGGATAGTTGAGATAATAAAAAAATGCTGATTTTCTATAAAAATCAGCACTTCATTAGTTTGGCTAAAATACGGTGAAAATTGACCGCACTTTTATATTTTAAGCAACCGCCTCAAACGCAATATCAGCGGCAGCAAGCGTTTTTTCAATGTCTTCATTTGTATGAGCTAAAGACATAAAGCCAGCTTCAAAAGCAGAAGGGGCAAGATAAACGCCTTGCTCGAGCATTTTATGGAAGAACACTTTGAATTTTTCGGTATCACATTTCATGACTTCTGCATAAGAGGTCACTTGTTTTTGGTCAGTGAAGAAAATACCAAACATTCCGCCTACATGATTAATCACAAATGGCACATTGTGTTTTTGGGCTAATGCTTTTAAACCATCACAAAGTTTTGTGGTTAATTCTGCAAGGTGTTGTTCGTTACCTGCTTTTTTCAATTCAGTCAAACAGGCTAAACCTGCCGCCATAGCAATCGGATTACCTGAAAGAGTACCTGCTTGATAAACAGGACCGGTCGGTGCAAGGTGTTGCATAATCACTTTTTTACCGCCAACAGCACCCACTGGCATACCGCCGCCAATGACTTTACCTAATGTGGTGAGATCCGGTGTTACACCATAATAAGCTTGTGCACCCGCAAGTGAAACACGGAAACCCGTCATGACTTCGTCAATAATGAAAAGTGCACCATATTGATCACAGATTTCACGAATGCCTTGTAAGAATCCTTCTTTTGGTGGAACACAGTTCATATTACCTGCAACTGGTTCAATAATCACACAAGCGATATCGTTAGGGAATTCTTCAAATAGTTTTTTAACTGAATCAAGATTGTTATATTCTGCAGTTAAAGTGTGTTTTGCAAAATCTTCAGGTACACCTGGTGAGCTTGGTTGACCAAGTGTTAATGCGCCAGATCCTGCTTTTACTAAAAGTGAATCAGAATGACCGTGGTAACAACCTTCAAATTTTAAGATTTTGCTTCTATTTGTATAACCACGCGCAAGACGAATGGCTGTCATGGTTGCTTCAGTACCTGAACTCACCATACGAACCATTTCAATAGATGGCACAATTTCACAGACTAATTCTGCTAAATCAATTTCAGATGGTGTTGGCGCACCAAAGCTTAAACCATTCTCAGCTGCTTTTAATACAGCATCTAAAATAGCATGGTGGTTGTGACCTAAAATCATTGGCCCCCAAGAACCCACATAATCGATATATTGTTTGCCTTCGGTATCGTAAATGTAAGCGCCTTTGGCTTTTTGAATAAATACGGGGGTGCCACCTACGCCTTTAAAAGCACGAACAGGGGAGTTTACACCACCAGGAATAACTTCTTGTGCACGCGAGAAAAGTGCGGTTGATTTTGTCATGATTTTTAATCCTTATATTAAAAGTGGCCATATTGTACTAAAAAACTGAATTTGAGAAAAATCTTTGTGTGCTGATTTTTCTTTATGTTATCCTTTGCAAAAAATTTTTAGGATACAAACTATGCTAAGTCTTCTCGTCACTTTTTTAGGGGCATTGTTAACATTAATTGTCATGCGACCAATTGCTAATAAAATTGGTTTGGTTGATAAACCGAATTATCGTAAACGTCACCAAGGTGCGATTCCGCTCATTGGCGGTGTTTCTCTTTTTATGGGAAACCTTTGCTATTATTTAATGGAGTGGGATCAACTTCGTTTACCTTATCTTTATATATTCAGTATTTTTGTTTTACTTGCAATTGGTATCTTAGATGACCGCTTCGATATTAGCCCCTTCTTGCGTGCAGGAATTCAAGCTGTGCTTGCTATTTTAATGATCGACTTGGGTAATGTTTATTTAGATCATTTAGGCCAGATTCTCGGACCATTCCAATTAACACTTGGTTCTATTGGATTGATTATTACCGTATTTGCGACAATTGCGATTATTAATGCCTTTAATATGATTGATGGTATCGATGGATTATTGGGTGGATTATCAATTGTTTCCTTTGCTGCCATTGGTATCTTAATGTTCCGTGATGGACAGATGGATATGGCGTATTGGAGTTTTGCCTTAATTGTTGCGATTTTGCCTTATCTATTATTAAATTTAGGCATTCCATTAGGACCAAAATATAAAGTGTTCATGGGCGATGCAGGAAGTACTTTAATTGGTTTTACTATTATTTGGATTTTGCTTTTAAGTACGCAAGGAAAAGGACATCCAATGAATCCAGTGACCGCACTTTGGATTATTGCTGTTCCTTTAATTGATATGGTGGCAATTATTTATCGTCGCTTACGTAAAGGAAAAAGTCCATTCAGACCAGATCGCTTACACGTGCATCACTTAATGGTTCGTGCAGGATTAACGTCTCGCCAAGCCTTTTTATTAATTACCTTATTTGCGGCAATTTGTGCTGCAATTGGGATTTTAGGTGAAATTTTCTATATTAATGAATGGGCAATGTTTATTGCGTTTATTGTATTATTCTTCCTTTATGCTTATTCAATTACAAAAGCATGGAAAATCACCCGTTGGGTACGAAGAATGAAACGTCGCGCACGTCGTAATAAACAATAGATTAAATAAAGAGGATAGCAATTTGCTATCCTTTTTTACGTTTTAGCACTAAAAATAAACGAATACATAATAAATTCTATACAAATTGAACAAAAAATTATCTTTTGATATTTTTTTTCAAAAAAGTGCTAGACAAGGTATTGGGAAATCATTAATATACGCCCCTGCAACGACGCAGTAACGCGTTCGTAGCTCAGTTGGATAGAGCGTTGGCCTCCGGAGCCAAAGGTCGCAAGTTCGAATCTTGTCGAGCGCGCCAGAAGTCAATGCGATGAACAACTAATCAATGGTGGCTATAGCTCAGTTGGTAGAGCCCTGGATTGTGATTCCAGTTGTCGTGGGTTCGAATCCCATTAGCCACCCCAT
>CABSXY010000058.1 GCA_902481695.1 uncultured Haemophilus sp.
ACACGGTTTGGATAAAGCGTCTCCAGTGTGCCATATTGCTCAGCTACTACATACGGCGAATGATTCGGTAACATCACGCCACCTGAGCCAACGCGCAGGGTCTTCGTATTGGCTAGCGTATGCTGAATTAAAAGTGCGGTCGCAGAACTCACCAAATTTTTCATATTATGATGCTCAGCAATCCAATAGCGTTCAATGCCGATGTTTTCAGCATGTTTTGCAAGATTGACCATAGACTCAACGGCTTGCAAATAAGTTTGCCCTTCCCGAACGGGGGCGAGATTAAGAATAGAGAGCTTCATTTTATTTCCTCATAATTGATTTGTTGAGCGTCATTATACGTGTTTTTTCTGGCAGAAATATCGATAAAATTGGAATAGACTGTTCCGAGAAAAGGAAAAATATTGCAAAATAAGCACAAATTCAGATGTATTCGAAAAAATGATTGTATTTAATAATATTTCCCTAAAGCGCGGGCAAACCGAATTGCTCGAGAATGCCACGGCAACCATTAATCCGAAACAAAAAGTCGGCTTGGTGGGGAAGAATGGTTGTGGTAAGTCTTCTCTTTTTGCCCTATTAAAAAAAGAATTAACGTCAGAGGGCGGCGAGGTTACTTATCCATCCAACTGGCGGGTATCTTGGGTGAATCAAGAAACGCCTGCATTGGATATTCCCGCCATTGATTATGTGATTCAAGGGGATCGCGAATATTGCCGTTTACAGCAGGAACTTAACGAAGCCAATGAGCGTAATGATGGTCATGCGATTGCGCGCATTCACGGGCAATTAGAAACCTTGGATGCTTGGACGATCCAATCTCGCGCGGCTTCCTTATTACATGGTTTGGGCTTTAGCCAAGACGAAATCGCTCAACCGGTGAAATCCTTCTCCGGTGGTTGGCGGATGCGTTTAAATTTGGCACAAGCATTACTTTGTCCATCGGATCTATTATTACTAGATGAGCCAACCAACCATTTGGATTTGGATGCGGTTATTTGGTTAGAACGTTGGTTACTACAATATCAAGGTACTTTGGTATTAATTTCCCACGACCGTGATTTTCTTGATCCAATTGTGACAAAAATCCTCCATATCGAAAATCAGAAGCTCAACGAATACACGGGCGATTATTCTTCCTTTGAAGTGCAACGGGCAACTAAACTGGCACAACAAACTGCCATGTATCGTCAACAACAACAAAAGATCTCTCATTTACAAAAATATATCGACCGCTTTAAAGCCAAAGCGACCAAAGCCAAACAAGCACAAAGCCGCATGAAGGCCTTAGAGCGTATGGAACTGATTGCACCAGCTTATGTGGATAATCCTTTTACTTTTGAATTTCGTCCACCGCTATCTTTGCCGAATCCGTTGGTGATGATTGAACAGGCGAGCGCAGGTTATGGTAGCGGTGAAAGTGCGGTAGAAATTTTAAGTAAAATTAAGCTGAATTTAGTACCGGGGTCGCGCATCGGTTTGCTCGGGAAAAATGGTGCAGGGAAATCCACCTTAATTAAATTGTTAGCCGGCGAGCTCACAGCCCTTTCTGGTACAGTACAATTAGCTAAAGGCGTACAACTTGGCTATTTTGCTCAACATCAGCTTGATACGCTACGTGCAGACGAATCGGCCCTGTGGCATATGCAGAAACTCGCACCGGAACAAACGGAGCAACAGGTACGGGATTACCTCGGGAGTTTTGCATTTCATGGTGACAAAGTTAATCAAGCGGTGAAAGCCTTTTCCGGTGGGGAAAAAGCCCGTTTGGTGCTCGCTCTGATTGTTTGGCAACGACCAAACTTATTATTGCTTGACGAACCAACCAACCATTTGGATTTGGATATGCGTCAGGCATTAACCGAAGCGCTGGTGGATTACGAAGGCTCTTTGGTGGTGGTTTCTCACGATCGCCACTTACTACGTAATACCGTGGAAGAATTCTATTTGGTACACGATAAAAAAGTGGAAGAATTCAAAGGCGATTTAGAAGATTATCAAAAGTGGCTGACTGAACAAAATAGCGCACCAGAAAATAAATCCTCGGAGAAAAATGACGACAATGAAAATTCCATGCAAAACCGCAAGGAACAAAAACGTCGTGAGGCCGAACTTCGCCAACAAACCGCACCTCTTCGTAAACAAATCTCTCAATTGGAGGAAAAAATGAATAAACATTCCTCCAAACTTGCGGAGATTGAAAACCAATTGGCAGATTCCGAACTATACAGCGCAGAAAATAAAGAAAAATTGACCGCACTTTTGGCGCAACAAGTAGAGGTGAAGAAAGCCTTGGAAGAAGTCGAAATGGATTGGTTAGCAGCCCAGGAAGAATTGGAAACAATGCTACAAGCATAGGGACAGCGTATGAGTCAAAGCCTTTTCCAACACACAAAACACGAAGAATATTGCCCACAATGCGGCGCGCCTTTGCAAATGAAACAGGGGAAAAAGGGGCTGTTTTTAGGTTGTTCGGCATATCCTGCCTGTGATTATTTGCGCCCCTTGCATAAGGTGGAACATAAGGTGTTGAAAGAGCTTGATGAAACCTGCCCGCAATGTGGCAATCCACTCCAACTCAAACAAGGGGCCTTTGGGATGTTTATTGGATGCAGTCATTATCCCGATTGTGATTTTGTGGTACATGAGCAACAGGATGAAGAACAATCTATTGACTGCCCAGAATGTCATAAAGGGCATTTGGTTGCCCGCCGTGGAAGACAAGGGAAAATCTTTTATGGCTGTGATAACTTTCCCTATTGCAAATTTTCCTTACCGGCAAAACCCTATGCCATGCCTTGTCCACAATGCCATTTCCCACTAGCGCTATTAAAAAGTGAAAATGCCGAACAGCAAGTATGGCAATGTGTGAATAAAGGCTGTCGACATATTTTTGAGAACGAAAAATGAATGTACAACAAATTGCCGCCCGTTTAATGCAAGACGAAGTCGTTGCCTATCCTACTGAGGCGGTATTCGGTTTAGGCTGTAATCCGCTAAGTGAAAGTGCGATCAGAAAATTGCTTGATTTAAAACAGCGTCCAATTGAAAAAGGCCTTATTTTAGTCGCGCCGAGCTTGCATTTTTTGCAACCTTTTGTTGATTTTTCCCGTTTATCTGACGAACAGCTTGCTCGCTTACAGGCACAATATGAACATCCGATCACCTGGGTAGTGCCTGCAAAGGCAGAAGTTCCATATTTCCTGACCGGGCAATTTAATAGCATTGCAGTGCGTTTATGTACTCATCCTGTCGTCAAAGCCTTATGCGAAAAAACAGGCTTAGCCCTCACCTCGACCAGCGCGAACTTAACTGGTTTACCACCTTGCCGTAGCGCAGATGCCGTGCGTTCCCAATTTGGGGCAGATTTCCCCGTGCTTGATGAAGTGGTTGGTCAAGCACAAAATCCATCGGAAATTCGCGATTTGCTCACAAACCAACTTTTCAGACAAGGATAAAATATGCAGCACTATGCCGTTTGGGGCAATCCGATAGCCCAAAGTAAATCCCCGTTGATTCATCGCTTATTTGCCAAGCAAACCCAGCAAACGATGGAATATGTTGCCAAATTAGGTGATATTGAGGGTTTTGAGCAGCAATTAAAAGTCTTTTTTGCTGAAGGAGCGCAAGGTTGCAATATCACCGCACCATTTAAAGAACGCGCCTATGCACTCGCTGAGGAACATAGCGAACGGGCGAAACTGGCTGAAGCCTGTAATACACTAAAAAAATTATCTAACGGCAAACTCTATGCTGACAATACCGATGGCATTGGTTTAGTGACGGATTTACAACGCTTAGGTTGGATTCAACCACAACAACGCATTTTAATTTTAGGTGCCGGTGGAGCAACCAAAGGGGTATTACTGCCTTTATTGGAAGCTCAACAGCAGATTGTCTTGGCTAACCGCACCCTAGAAAAGGCGCAACAACTGGCAGATAAGTTCAAGCCTTACGGCACAATTGAAGCTTTTGCGATGGATGCAATTCCCGCGCAAACCTATGATTTAGTGATTAATGCAACTTCAGCCGGATTAAGCGGGCATACCGCCGCCGTTGATGCCTCAATCTTATCATTAGCCCGAGCTTGCTATGACATGCAATATGCCAAAGGTAGTGACACGCCTTTTATTGCCTATTGTAAATCCTTGGGTCTGAATAATGTCAGCGATGGTTTTGGTATGCTGGTGGCGCAAGCCGCCCATTCATTCCATTTGTGGCGCGGGGTAATGCCTGATTTTATCACTATCTATGAACAACTCAAAAAGGATATGGTATGAGTACAAATACGAGATGCCCTTGGGTAGGTAAACTTCCGATTTATATCGACTATCACGATAAAGAATGGGGTAAGCCACAATTTGACAGTCAAAAGCTGTTTGAGAAAATCTGTTTAGAAGGGCAACAGGCAGGGCTTTCTTGGATTACTGTATTGAAAAAACGTGAAGCCTATCGGGCTGCGTTCCATCAATTTGATCCTGCCAAAATCGCGCAAATGACCGAACAGGATATTGATCGTTGTATGGAAAATACCGGACTTATTCGCCATCGAGCAAAACTGGAAGCCATTGTGAAAAATGCCAAAGCCTATTTAGCTATGGAAAAGTGCGGTGAAAATTTCAGTGATTTTGTGTGGTCGTTCGTGAATCATCAACCGATTATCAATGATGTACCCGATATTTCTGTGGTACCCGCCAGAACTGAAACCTCAAAAGCAATGTCAAAAGCGTTGAAAAAGCGTGGTTTTGTTTTTGTTGGCGAAACGACATGCTATGCCTTTATGCAATCGGTGGGATTAGTCAACGACCATATAAATGGCTGTTGTTGTAAATGATGTTCCAGTATAATCCCCCTAATTTCATCTGAATAAGAGCTGAATTATGAATAAAAAATATACCTTAATTTCAATCTCAATTCTGACTGTACTTTATAGTCAACAAAGTTTGGCCGATCTGCATGCTCAATGTTTACTCGGCGTGCCTCACTTTACTGGGGAAGTCGTGAAAGGTGATGTCAATAATTTGCCAGTTTATATTGAAGCAGATAAAGCAGAGATTAATCAGCCAACTCAGGCGATTTATCAAGGCAATGTGGATTTGAAACAAGGAAACCGCCATTTAGTTGGTAATTCAGTTGAAGTTAAACAAACAGGTGAAGTCAAACAAGTTCAGCGTTGGGCTTATTTACGTGGTGGATTTGATTATAAAGACAACCAAATCAATCTATTAGGGAATGATGCGAGCTTTAATTTAGATAGCAAAAACGGTAACGTAACCGATGCAGACTACCAACTTGTAGGACGTCAAGGTCGCGGTAAAGCACAAGAAATTGAGTTAGGTGATAATTACCGTTTAATGAAAAATGCGACATTTACCTCTTGTTTACCCGATGATAATGCTTGGGCGGTAGACGCCTCTGAGATTCGTCAGCACATCAAAGAAGAATATGCTGAATTTTGGCATGCGCGTTTTAAAGTATTAGGTGTGCCAGTATTCTATACCCCTTATCTGCAATTACCGATTGGTGATCGCCGCCGTTCAGGTTTATTAATGCCAACAGTCGGCCATTCTAGTCGTGATGGTTATTGGTATAAACAACCAATTTATTGGAATATTGCACCCAATTACGATGCCACAATTGCACCAAAATATATGTCTCGCCGTGGCTGGCAATTAAATGGGGAGTTCCGTTATTTAACACCTGTTGGTGAAGGTAAACTTGCTGGCGAATATTTAGGACGTGATCGCTACGATGAATACATTAGCGATAGTCGTAAACGTCACTTATTCTATTGGAATCACAGTTCTTCTTTTCTTGAAAACTGGCGTTTAAACATTGATTACACCAAAGTCAGTGACAAACAATATTTCACCGATTTTGATTCTGATTATGGTAGCAGTACTGATGGTTATGCGAATCAATATGCGCGTATTGCTTACTATCAACCAAACTATAATTTGGCCATTTCAGCGCGCCAGTTCCAAATTTTTGACGAAGTCGATATCGGTCCTTATCGAGCCATGCCACAAATCGATTTTAATTATTATAGAAACGATTTAGCGAACGGTTGGTTAGATTTTAAATTATTCTCACAAGCTGCGCGTTTTGATAATGACAGCGCATTAATGCCAACGGCTTGGCGTTTCCATACTGAACCGAGTTTGACGACAGCAATGTCAAATAAATACGGAAACTTGAACATTGAAACCAAACTTTATGCAACGCATTACAATCAGAAGAAAGGCTCTTCTTCTGCTGCAGAAGAAATACAAAAATCAGTAAATCGTGTATTGCCACAATTAAAAGTAGATTTACAAACAGTTTTAGCCACCAACAAAACTTTATTTGATGGCTATACACAAACACTGGAACCACGCGCACAATACTTATATCGACCATATAAGGATCAAAGCAATATTGGCTCTAAGTTAGTTAATGACTATCTTGGTTTTGGTTATGATTCCGCTTTAGTTCAGCAAGATTATTATTCATTATTCCGCGATCGTCGTTATAGTGGTTTAGACCGTATTTCATCTGCAAATCAGGTGACTGTTGGGGGGACAACGCGTTTTTATGATAAGAATGCTGATGAACGTTTTAATTTCTCAGCAGGGCAAATTTATTATTTAACCGCCTCCAGAATTGATGATAATCCAAATAATCGTACGCCAAAATCCTCTTCTTCTTGGGCCTTGGAGTCTAACTGGAAAATTAGCGATAAATGGAATTGGCGCGGTAGCTACCAATACGATACATTGCTAGATAAAGCCTCATTGGTGAATAGCAGTTTGGAATTTAACCCGATGAAGAACAATCTGATTCAGTTAAATTATCGTTACGCAAGTAAAGAGTATATCAACCAAAACTTGGGGGCTTCCGCAAACCGTTATCAACAAGACATTAAACAGGTCGGTGTCGTTGCTGCATGGGAAGTATCGGATAACTGGGCGCTTGTTGGAAAATACTATCAAGATATTGCATTGAAAAAACCAGTTGAGCAATATGTGGGGGTGCAATATAACTCGTGCTGTTGGTCTGTTGGTGTAGGGGCGAGACGTTATGTGACCAGTCGCCAGAATCAACGTGACGCTCAAGTAATTTATGACAACAGCGTTGGTGTCACCTTTGAATTACGTGGCTTAGGTGAAAATGATCACCAAAGTGGTATTGAAGACATGCTGAAGAAAGGTAAACTTCCTTATATTCAGGCGTTTAGCTTATAATTGAATGAATAAAAGGCTACCGAAAGGTAGCCTTTTTGTTTAGAAGTGCGGTTAAAAAAGACGAGGATTTTTGACCGCACTTTGTTTATTTTTTTCGTTTTGCTCGAGGATGGGCTTGATCATACACTTCCGCAAGATGTTGAAAGTTTAAATGCGTATAAATTTGCGTGGTGGATAAATTACTGTGTCCTAAAAGCTCTTGAACTGCACGCAAATCTGAACTCGCTTCCAGCATGTGAGTGGCGAAAGAGTGACGCAGTTTATGCGGATTGAGATGGCTGTTTAATCCTTGGCGAATGCCCCAGGTTTCCATTCGTTTTTGAATAGAGCGATGAGTAAGGCGATTTCCCAGTTGGCTCACAAAAAGGGCATCATCTTTAGGATTAAATAAAGGGCGTACTTTCAACCATTGTTGAATTGCATGAGAAGCATAACGTCCAAAAGGCACAATACGTTCTTTGTTGCCTTTACCAATCACTCTTACTTCACGTACACGTGTGTTAATGCTATTGAGATTTAAGCCTTGCAATTCAGATAAGCGAAGCCCTGAGCTATACATTAACTCCATCATGGCGCGATCACGCAAATCAATGGGATCTTTACTGTCATTTGAAAGCAATTTTTGGACCTGTTCAGCATCAATATTTTTCGGTAAATGCTTGCCTTGTTTCGGCGCTGAAATCCCTGTTGCCGGATTGACTTTCATTTGCCCTTGTTGCACAAGATAGCTGAAAAACTGACGCAAAGCAGATAAACGTAATGCCAAGCTCTTTTCTTTTAAACCTTGCTTACGGCTTTCCGCTAAAATAAGACGAACCACACTAGGATTCACTTGCTGCCAGTGCTGAATACCTTTTTCAGCCAAAATCGCTAAAATCGCATCCAGTTGATGTTGATAATTAGTGAGGGTATGTGGGCTTACTTGGCGTTCAATTCGTAAGTAATCCCAATATTGATTGAGGAGCGTATGCATTAGAGAGTTAATTCAAACAAACTTTTTTTCGTGTTTAGCTTAAATCCTTCGCGTTCTAAAATATTCTGTTGAGCTTGGCTCAATTCCGCCACTAAACGGTTAGATTGTGTATAACGGACAAACTCTTTCGCTTTAGAAATAAGGGCAGCATAAATCTCGGCTTGATGTTTGTCTTCTTTTACAAAAATATCGGTTAATTGCCAATAGCGTTGTAGTTGTAAAGAGGATAAGCGAGGATAAAGTTGAATAAAACCAATCGCCTGTGAGTTTTCGTTTACAGCAACAAAAAACATGCTTTCATTAAAACGTATACGATTCGTAAGAAAGGTTAAAGTGCGGTCAGGATTTTCACTCATTCCGTTGGCAAGTCGATAGGCTTCAAAGAGTGGAGCAAGCACTTCTATATTCCATTGTTCGGCTTTGAAAATTTTCATTGTTACCAGACCTATTTTCCGTTTATTTATAAAATTATTTATTTTTTATCGGTTCCGTACAGTAGATTGTAGCTTTTTAGCACAAAATAATCATCATTTACCCAAAAAAATTTTCAAAATGTGATTTTGCACAAAGAAATCTGCCCAAAGTTTGGTATAGTAAACACACTTTTTATTTATTCAATATGGAGAAACAAAAATGGCACGTCGTCCTTTAGTGATGGGTAACTGGAAATTAAACGGTTCCAAAGCGTTCACCAAAGAATTAATCGAAGGATTAAAAGCAGAATTACACGATGTAACAGGTTGTGATGTGGCAATTGCCCCACCTGTTATGTATTTAGGTACGGCTGAAGCGGCACTTTCTGGTTGTGGTTGCAGCTGTGGCGGCAAAAGTGTGATTCAGCTAGGTGCACAAAACGTAGATATCAATGTGAAAGGTGCATTTACCGGTGACATTTCTAGCGAAATGTTAAAAGATTTTGGTGCAAAATACATCATTATCGGTCACTCTGAGCGTCGTACTTACCATAAAGAAAGCGATGAATTCGTAGCGAAAAAATTTGGTGCATTAAAAGAAGCAGGTTTAGTACCAGTATTATGTATTGGTGAAACTGAAGCTGAAAATGAAGCAGGCAAAACGGAAGAAGTATGTGCACGTCAAATTGATGCAGTCATCAATGCATTAGGTGTGGAAGCATTTAATGGTGCCGTGATTGCTTATGAACCAATTTGGGCAATCGGTACGGGCAAATCAGCAACTCCAGCACAAGCACAAGCTGTTCACGCATTTATCCGTGGTCACATCGCAGCAAAATCACAAGCTGTAGCAGATCAAGTGATCATTCAATACGGTGGTTCAGTAAATGATGCTAACGCAGCAGAATTATTCACTCAACCGGATATCGATGGTGCATTAGTAGGCGGTGCTTCACTTAAAGCGCCTGCGTTTGCGGTAATCGTAAAAGCCGCGGCAGCAGCGAAAAATTAATTTTTCTTGCTTTAAA
>CABSXY010000059.1 GCA_902481695.1 uncultured Haemophilus sp.
GGTGTTTGCCATCTTTTTGTGGAAGAAAGCGCTGACCAAGAAAAAGCCCTTGCGGTGATTGCGAATGCAAAATGCCAACGTCCAAGCACATGTAATACGCTGGAAACACTTTTAGTTCAACGTTCAATTGCTGATACTTTTCTACCTAAACTTGCAAAATATTTAGCCGAGAAAAAAGTGAAATTCCATGCAAAATCGACCGCACTTTCGATTCTTCAAGCTGCAAATGTCGATGTGCAAGAAGTGACTGAACAAGCGCTACACCAAGAATGGGGGTCACTCGATCTCAATGTTGTGGTGGTTGAAGATATGGATGCGGCGATTGCTCACATTCGTGAATATGGCACACAACATTCAGAAAGTATATTGACGGAAAATCAACGACTAGCCACGCAATTTATCAATCAAGTAGATGCGGCAGCCGTGTATGTTAATGCAAGTACCCGATTCACCGATGGCGGACAATTTGGTTTAGGTGCAGAAGTGGCGGTAAGTACTCAAAAACTTCATGCTCGTGGCCCTATGGGATTAGAAGCTTTAACCAGCTATAAATGGGTCTGTGTCGGCGATTACACTTCCCGCAAATAATCTATTTCACCCATAAAAAAACCGCACCTTGAAAGCATCAAAGTGCGGTTATTTTTTATCTCGTTTTTAGTGTTTACCGAATAATTTCATCGCGGGTAATACAATCGCACAAGCAATCGCGCCTACAATCACACCCACGACTAACGTTGCCACATTACCGAGTAAACCATCAGCTAATTGATAATCAGCGAGCAAATGATGAATGAAATCCACATTATGTACGAAAATACCGCCACCGACTAAGAACATCGCAAGCGTACCGATAAAACTAAGTGAACGCATAAATTTAGGCATAATCACTAAAATTGCATTCCCGATTGACTTCGCCACACCACCTTTTTTGATAAGGTATAAACCGAAATCATCCGCTCTAACAATCAATGCGACCAAGCCATAAACAAAAATAGTAATTCCGATACCCACTATTGAAAGAGAAATGATGCGAGTGAGCAAGCTCGCTTCGGTTAATTCGCCCAATGCAATAATAATAATTTCAGCAGAAAGAATAAAATCCGTACGAATTGCCCCTTTAATTTTAGCGGCTTCATTAAAGGTTGTTTTTTCTTCATGCTCTTCATGAGCAATAAATTTATGTAGAATTTTCTCCACGCCTTCAAAACACAAATACGCCCCACCAATCATCAGAAGTGGCACGATCAACCAAGGTAAAAACGCAGAAAGCAGTAAAGCAATTGGGATTAAAATGACTTTATTGACTAAGGATCCTTTGGTGACTGCCCAAACAATGGGTAATTCACGATCGGAAGACGCCCCTGTTACCTGATTAGCATTTAAGGCTAAGTCATCGCCTACCACACCAACGGTTTTCTTGGCTGCCATTTTGGTCATCAAGGCGACATCATCAAGAATCGATGCAATGTCATCAATAAGGGTAAAAAGAGAGCTAAACGCCATATTCTTTCCTTTATAAAGTTAAAATTTAGAGAAATGAGTTTTAGACTGGTCGAATGCTTTCGACATCCAACTTCGCATCAAACTCTTTTTGTAATAAAAGTAGTTTTTTATCTTGCTGTAAATCCGTACGCGCCTGTTCACGCAACTCCTGATAAACTTTTTTACGGTAATCCATCGGTGTTAAAACATCAGAATCTTCAACAAAAATCGACAATTTGACTGGTTTTTCATATAAACGTTCAAGATGTTCCACTAAATTTTTAATATTTCGATCTTGTTTTAAATGTGCTTTTTCAGAATGAAGTCCGAGTTGAATTTCATCTTCTGTTTGCGACTTAATGAAGCAATTTAATGCCAACTCTTTTGAAAAGCCAATCACGCCAGAGCGTTCAACGATGTCAGTCCAAGGATCTTGTTTTTGCGTAATTTGAATAATTTTCTCACGCAATTCTGGTGTCACATCTTTCAACATCGCCTGTTTAATATCAGAAGGACGCACACCACTATCTACTTTGGCTAAATCCGGATTACTCCACTCCCAACGGTAGGTTTCCGCATCCAGAATTTCCTGCTCTTCTGCGTCCATTTCAACATTATCATCAATGGTATTTTCCACCGTTTCAATACCTTGCTTTAACTCGTCAGCTTGCTGAGTAATTGGATTTGGTGCCACTGCTTTCGTTTGCGTAGCTTTCGGTGGTGTCATCTCTCGCACAGGAAGTGCGGTCATTTTTGGTGAATTTTTTTGCGAGTCCAACTCTTGAAGATGATGCAAGGTTTCTTCCACCGCGGCTTGCTGTTCATCATGATGATGTTGGCGCTCTGATTGCTCAATTTGCGTTAATTGATTCAAGGCTTCTAACGCAGCAAGGCTGGCTAAATTCAATGAAGATGTAGTTTGAGTGGAAACAGGTTGAGAAGGTGAAGAATGCACAGCCGCTGATTGAACCATTGGCTTTTGCACTTGTGCAGAATAATTTGCTTTGATGTTTTGCGACAGCACCGGCATATCTACATACCCAGAAACAGGCTGATTTTCAACCGCACTTTTCTGTGTATTTTGTTCAGGGGATAGCCCGCCTTGTTTAGGCGTTTGTGCTGCCGTAAGGAACTTTGGGTGGAATGCCAATGCCCTCAATAATGTCATTTCTGCACCAATTCGACGATTAGGCGCAGAGGCTAATTCTTTTCGACCCGATACAATCACTTGATAGAAAAATTGTACGTCTTCCGGTGAAATATGTTTAGCCAGAAAACCTAAGTGATCGTTTTCATCGGTGGTACTTTTAGCGAGTAACTGCATTAATGCAATTTGATGTAATTTCTCAGCTGTTTCTGCCAATAATTCATCCCAATCGCCCGCTTTTTCTGCCACCGTTTGGATGGTTTTCATTAAACGCTCACCGTTACCTTGATGTAAGGCGTAAATGATTTCAATCGGCTGATCTTCATCTAACAGCCCAAGCATGGTATTCACCACATCAGTGGAAACTTTACCATTTCCCATGGCTATCGCTTGATCCGTTAAACTTAAGCTATCACGAATACTACCCTGTGCCGCTTTGGCTAATTTATCTAATGCTGGTGCATCAAAAGGAATATTTTCGGCAGTAAGCACGCGATTAAGATGTGCTGAAATTTGCGGTTCATCTAATGCTTTAAGATGAAATTGCATACAACGGGATAAAATCGTAATCGGTAATTTTTGTGGATCCGTTGTAGCCAATAAGAATTTCACATATTCAGGTGGTTCTTCCAAGGTTTTTAACAACGCATTGAAAGAATGGCGAGAAAGCATATGGACTTCATCGATAAGATAGACTTTATAACGCCCTACTACCGGCTTATATTGTACATTGTCTAATAGCTCACGCGTATCTTCTACTTTGGTACGAGAAGCCGCATCGATTTCAATTAAATCAATAAAGTTGCCAGCTTCGATCGCTTTGCAGTTTTCACATTCACCACAAGGATCGGCAGTAATACCGTTTACACAATTCAAGCCTTTCGCAAATAAACGAGCAATGGAGGTTTTACCTACGCCACGAGTGCCGGAAAATAAATAAGCATGATGTAAACGGTTTTCTTTTAAACCGTTTTCCAAAGCAGTGAGCACATGGCTTTGTCCCACTACTTCAGAAAAGTTTTTTGGTCGCCATTTTCTGGCTAAAACTTGGTAGCTCATCGCATCCCTTTAAAAATTAATGGCCTTCAAAATTCACTAAGGTGTAGCAATCAATGCCTAAATCACGTAAGCGTTTTTCGCCCCCTAATTCTGGCAAATTAATCACAAAGGCAGCATGTTTCACTTCACCACCTAAACGTTGAACTAATTTCACAGTAGCTTCAACTGTACCGCCCGTTGCTAACAAGTCATCAATGATTAACACATTATCACCTTGTGAAATCGCATCTGTATGCAATTCAAGGGTGTCTTGACCGTATTCTAATTGATAAGACTGTGCAATCACTTCACGCGGTAATTTGCCCGGTTTACGAACGGGGATAAATGGCAAGCCTAATGCTAATGCAACCGGCGCACCAAAAATAAATCCACGAGACTCGGTACCAATTACTTTTGTGAGACCTTGATCTTTATACTTTTCAACGATCAAATCGATTGTGGCTTTGAAAGCCGCAGGCACTTCGAGTAAGCTCGTGATATCACGGAAAATGATGCCTTCTTTTGGATGATTTGGGATAGATTTGATAGAAGATTTGATTAATTCAAGTTGTTTGTTCATAAATAATTGCTCAAAAAAGAGTAAGAAAAAATCCTGTTTTTAGGCTCGCATTCTAGCATATAAAAATACAAAAGTGCGGTGAATTTTGACTGCACTTTTGTAAATAAAATGAATTAATCTGGGTAAATATCTTCCCCGTCTTTTCGAGTACGAAGAAGCTGTAAAATCCAGACATATTGTTCGGGGGTTGGTGCAACAAAATATTCAATTTCCTCGTTCATCGCACGAGCCGATTGCTCAGGATCTTCGCTTAATTGCATCGGTGGGCGAATTTCCATTTCATACTTGCCATTCTTAGCGTTATAGCGTGGGAACATCGGAATAACTACGGCTTTCGCTAATTTTGCCATTTTGTTTAACCCAGGAAGCGTCGCTTTATAAGTGGCAAAAAAATCCACAAAGACACTTTGCTCGGCTCCAAAATCTTCATCAGGAAGATAATACCCCATTTGACCTTGTTTGATATGTGCTAAAAATGGCTTAATACCATTTTGGCGTGCATGCATTTTTCCACCAAAACGTTGACGCGCTAAAGTCCATAACCAGTCCACCAACGGATTTCGGTGAGGGTTATACATTGAAGTCATTGGCATGCCGTGTGTATGCAAAATAATGCCGGATGCATCAATCGCCCAACCATGTGGCACCATCAAAATGATGTTATGCCCTTCGGCTTTGGCTTGTTTGATATGCTCAAGGCCAATAAACTCGCTACGTTTTTGTAAATGTTTTTTTGAACGAATAGCAATCTCACCAATACCGAGCATCACTTGTGCAACTGTCACAAACATCTCTTCAATCACTTTGTTACGTTGCTCATCCGTCCAATCGGGGAAACAGAGTTTCAAATTAATCTCAGCACGAATACGTGGTTTACCGATTTTTTTCGTCAGCGCACGCGCCAGTTTCTCAGCCATTTTATCGCGTAAACGAAATGGCACAAAAGCGAGTAACAAAAGCACAAAAATACCAAGCCAAACGCCCCAATTTTTCGGGTGCAAATATGACCATGAAAAATGCGGTTCATAGCCCGTTCGTGCCGTAATACGTAATTTTTTCTGAGACTCTGTCATAATCAATCGTTAAAAATGAAACCAACCTTGATCATACGCCATTTTTATCGTCATGATAAATGACATAATCACCACCATCGGTCTGATCAGTTGTTTGCCTTTTGCCATCACCATTTTGGCACCTAAATTTGCACCTATCAGGCTTCCTGCCATCATCACTAAACCGACAGTCCACAACACATGACCAACTATTAGGAAAAAAATTAATGAGGCTAAATTTGAGGTTAAATTCATGACTTTCGCATGAGCAGTCGCTTTGGTTAGGTTAAATCCAAGTAACGTCACACAAGCCAGATTCATTAATGACCCCGTCCCTGGCCCGAAAAAGCCGTCATAAAAACCCAGTAATGAACCAAAACATAACGCAAAAACAACGTAAGAAATTCGTTGTTTACGATCACTTTCACCCAATTTAGGCGTAAATAAAAAGTATAAGCCGATCGCTAAAATGAGAAATGGAAGCCCTTTTTTAATTAATGTCGCATCTAAATTTTGAATGAGTAACGTACCAATCACCGAGCCGATAAAAATCATCAGTAAGATGAAAGAAAACTCCGATAAATTGACCGCTCTTTTACGCAGAAAGTAAATACTTGCCGACAACGCACCGCCGAATGCTTGTAATTTATTCGTGCCTAATGCCATGGCGGGTGGCATACCTGTCATTAACAAGGCGGGGATTGTAATTAAGCCTCCTCCACCTGCAATCGCATCAATAAATGCAGCAATAAAGGCTGCTGCAAAAAGCATGGCTAATATATCAATCCCCAACTCCATTATTTAACTCCTACTCTAACCATTCGCTACTATTTGGCGAACTTAACACTTGCTGACATAAAAACGGTTCTGGTGGTGTCACTTTTGGTTTAGAAGCGCCTGAACCTGGTTTTGCGGGTTCAAACCAAGAATAAAGTTCATCGCCACAACCATCGCCTGCTGGTACAGGTGCTTGATCTTCACAATAAGCAGCATCTTTCGGACAAGCAATACGCACGTGGAAATGCGAATCATGTCCAAACCATGGACGAATTTTGTGTAACCAAGCCCGATCATCACCCGCAGTTTGACAAAGTTTTAATTTAATCGCGGGGTTCACAAAAATACGGGTGACTTTTGGATCTTGCGCAGCCAATTTAATTAGCGTGGCGTGATTGTTATTCCACACATTTTCATCAACACGTTGTGTTTGACGGTTCACCACAAGCAAGCCTTTTCCATCAGAATTTAACGCTTCACTGTCTGTCATGGTGCCCATACGCAACCAAATATCCGCATCTAATCCCATTTGATGGCTTGCATGCCCTGTTAAAAAGCGACCACCACCCGGCATAGCAATATCCCCAACTAACATCGTTGGTAAGCCTGCAGACTTCGCTTTTTGCCCAAGACGCTGTAAATAGGCAATCATATCCGGATGACCATAATAGCGATTTTTATTCATACGAATAACTTGATAGCCCTCACCTTTATAAGGCAAAGGTTCAGCCCCAATAATACAACCATTCGAATAGCTGCCAATTGGGTTCGCTTTACCATCTGTTGCAGGAATTGGACGTTTAATTCGTTGCCAGTCTTGTGGCGAGGCCATTGTTTGTAGCGAGAAAAAAACGCTCCCTAAAACAACCGCACTTGAAAGTAATTTTGCTAAAGATTTATTCATAAGATTTCCTAAAACGAATGACCTTATCTTCAATAAAAGAAAAAAATAAGCTTAATTTAAAAGAGTTATTTACATTGCGCCTTAAAACGCAATAAATGGTCGAGTAACACAATCGCGATCATTGCCTCTGCAATAGGGACTGCTCGGATACCGACACAAGGATCATGACGGCCTTTTGTCACCACTTCTACAGATTCTCCCGCTAAATTAATAGAACGTCCCGGAATCGTGATACTAGACGTCGGTTTCAATGCAATTGTTGCAATAATTGGCTGACCAGAGCTAATGCCCCCTAAAATACCGCCAGCATGGTTGCTTTCAAAACCATTGGGTGTCATTTCATCACGATGTTCACTGCCACGCTGTTCAACTACCGCAAAACCATCGCCAATTTCTACACCTTTAACGGCATTAATCCCCATTAAAGCATGGGCTAAATCTGCATCAAGTCGATCAAAAACAGGCTCTCCTAAACCAACAGGAACATTCTCTGCAATCACGGTTAGTTTTGCCCCAATCGAATCCCCTTCTTTTTTTAATTCACGGATTAATTCATCAAATTTTTCGACCGCACTTTCATCTGGACAGAAAAATGGATTGCTATTCACTTTATCCCAATCAATTTTATCGATAGTCTGTGGTGCAACCTTCACTTCGCCAATTTGACTCAAAAAGCCACGGACTTCAATGCCAAACTGCTCACGTAAATATTTCTTTGCAATCGCTCCCGCAGCAACGCGCATAGCGGTTTCACGAGCAGAAGATCGTCCACCACCACGATAATCACGAATACCGTATTTTTGTTGATAGGTAAAATCCGCATGCCCAGGACGGAAACGATCTTTGATATCGCCATAATCTTGTGAACGTTGATCACCATTTTTAATGATCATTCCAATGCTGGTACCCGTTGTTTTACCCTCAAATACCCCAGATAAAATCTGTACTTCATCGTCTTCACGACGCGGTGTGGTATAGCGTGATGTACCCGGTTTACGACGATCTAAATCAGGTTGAATATCGGCTTCCGATAATTCAAGATCCGGAGGCACACCATCAACGATGCAGCCTAATGCAATACCATGTGACTCCCCAAAGGTTGTCACACGAAAAAGTTGTCCGATAGTATTCCCTGCCATATTGTCTCTCTTTAATTAATGATTTTGGGCTAATTTTGCCACATCAATAAATGGAATCTCTTCGCCAGTATCTTTATTTTTAATAAAGATATCTAATTGATTGAATGCAATATCAATATTATTTTCTGCAAATAACTCATTCACACGGCGATTGAGAGCATCAAGCGTATCATTTCTCTCAGATACTTGCCCTACATAAACACGTAATTCGTGATCTAATGTACTTGCCCCAAAGGTTAAGAATAATGCTCTTGGTTCTGGATCTTTTAAGACACTTGGTTGCTCGTATGCGGCTTGCAATAATAAGCGTTTCACTAAGTCTAAATCTGAACCATACGCCACACCAACTGACACCACTAAACGAGTAACGGTATTAGATAATGCCCAGTTAGTCACTTGTCCAGTAACAAAAGATTTATTTGGCACAATTACTTCTTTTCGATCCGGATCAATCATGGTAATAGCGCGAATACGGATTTTTGCCACCGTACCCGTTACATCATTGATGGTTACGGTATCGCCCACACGAATTGGACGTTCAAATAATAAAATGATACCGGAAACAAAGTTAGCAAAAATTTCCTGCATACCAAAACCGAGACCAACGGAAAGGGCGGCAAATAACCATTGTAATTTCGACCAAGACATCCCTAGCGTTGAAAATGCCCATGCGCCACCCACTGCAACCAAGATATAGGTTAATAATGTTGTAATAGTATAAGGCGTACCTTGCGAAAGTTTCACTCGCGAGAAGAGCAATATTTCTAAAATACCTTGAATATTACGCACTAAAATATAGGTAATCACAACAATGATTAACGCAACAATCAAGTTAAAGAGTGAAATCGTTTCTGTCACCACGCCCGCTTCAGTCGTTGAAGTTTGCTGCCATAAGGTAATGTCTCGCAAGTAACTTACTACAGTGACTAAATCTGACCATACATAATAGAAGATGGCAAAAAGTGCGGTCCAAATAAAGAGATCGGCAAAGCGTAGTAACTGGCTACGTACTTCATTTAAGGCTAATCCCTCTTCTTGTTCGGTAATCACGACCACATCATCAGAGGCTGAAGTATCACTTGAATCTTGTTGTTTTTGCTGACGTTTTTCTTGTAAACGTCGATAAGCTAAACGTCTTGATGCAACCGTAATACCACGATAAATAGTATGACGCACCAACGACCACACCACCCATGCAATGTAGGTATTAATAATATGCGTAATTAAATTTAAGGCGGTGTAATAATAGCCTAAAGCAACTAGTGCAATTAAAATAACAGGGACCAATTGCAATAAAACGCGCATAATTTTTAAAAGCGTTCTATCACGCTGATCCGTTACGCTTGAATTCAACGATTTTTCTGTGCGAACAAAACGTGGCGCAATAATCACAATACAGAAAAGCAAGGCAACAATCGTATTAATTTCGCCGAGGACGTCATTGGCTAAACC
>CABSXY010000060.1 GCA_902481695.1 uncultured Haemophilus sp.
AGAAGTGAAACGCCGATGCGCCGATGGTAGTGTGGGG
This sequence comes from uncultured Haemophilus sp., assembly GCA_902481695.1. Lineage (GTDB taxonomy): Bacteria > Pseudomonadota > Gammaproteobacteria > Enterobacterales > Pasteurellaceae > Haemophilus_D. Next base: position 38 of record CABSXY010000060.1, read on the forward strand.
TTTCCCCATGTGAGAGTAGGACACCGCCAGGTACTGAATGTGAACCCCGAGCTGAATGGCTTGGGGTTTTTGTTTATGGAGTTTTCAATATTTTAGCAAAGCGTTGATTCTATGATACAATCACCGCTGTAATTTTAATAAAACAAGAGAAAATATGACCGCACTTAATGTATTAATTTATCCAGATGATCACCTTAAGGTTGTTTGTGAGCCAGTTGCAGAAGTCAATGATGACATTCGCAAAATTGTAGATGATATGTTTGATACGATGTACCAAGAAGAAGGCATTGGTCTTGCCGCTCCACAGGTAGATATCTTGCAGCGTATTATTACGATTGATATTGAAGGTGACAAACAAAATCAATTGGTGTTGATCAATCCAGAAATTTTGGCTTCTGAAGGTGAAACAGGCATTGAAGAAGGTTGTTTATCTATTCCTGGATTCCGTGCTTTAGTGCCTCGTAAAGAAAAAGTCACGGTAAAAGCGTTAGATCGTCATGGAAAAGAATTTACGCTTGATGCAGAGGGTTTATTAGCAATCTGTATTCAACATGAGATCGATCATTTGAACGGTATTTTATTTGTGGATTATCTTTCACCGTTGAAACGTCAACGTATCAAAGAAAAATTAGTGAAATATAAAAAACAAATTGCAAAACAATAATCAAAAGTGCGGTATAAAATGACCGCACTTTTCCTATCAACGCCATAACGTAGAACATTATGAAACCATTGAATATCATCTTTGCCGGTACGCCGGACTTCGCAGCACAGCATCTTGCTGCACTTTTAAATTCTCATCACAATATTATTGCTGTTTATACGCAGCCAGATAAACCGGCTGGCCGCGGTAAAAAATTGCAGGCGAGTCCTGTAAAGCAATTAGCAGAACAACATCAAATTCCTGTTTATCAACCAAAATCCTTGCGTAAAGAAGAAGCACAAGCAGAGCTTAAAGCGTTAAATGCTGATGTAATGGTTGTTGTCGCTTATGGTTTGATTTTACCTCAAGCAGTGTTGGATATGCCTCGTTTAGGTTGTTTAAATGTGCATGGTTCTCTCTTACCACGTTGGCGTGGCGCTGCACCTATTCAGCGATCTATTTGGGCTGGTGATCAACAAACAGGTGTGACAATTATGCAGATGGATGCAGGCTTAGATACTGGTGATATGTTACACAAAGTGTATTGCGATATTGATGCGCAAGAAACTTCCACCTCGCTTTACCATAAATTAGCTGAAATTGCGCCATCTGCATTGATTGATGTTTTAGATCATTTGGAAGAAGGGAAATTCATTGCAGAAAAACAAGATGATAGCCAAAGTAACTATGCAGAGAAACTTTCTAAAGAAGAGGCTAAATTAGATTGGTCGCTATCGGCAGCCCAGCTTGAACGCAATATTCGCGCATTTAATCCTTGGCCGATTAGTTTCCTACAATTAACCGATGAGCAAGGTAATGAACAAACCTTAAAAGTTCATGCTGCTGCCGTGTTGCCACATGTAGATAAGCCCGCTGGGACGATTTTAAGTGTCGATAAAAAAGGTATCCAAATTGCCACGAAAGAAGGCGTTTTAAATTTATTGCAACTTCAGCCTGCAGGCAAGAAACCTATGTCGGTGCAAGACTTCCTCAATGGTCGAGCAGATTGGTTCCAGGTAGGTAAGGTTCTAAACTAATGGTATTTCAACGAAAAAAAACGGAAATATCGACCGCACTTTCGGTACGCGCTATTGCTGCTCAAGTGATTTTACAGGTTTTAGATCAAGGTAAGTCCTTATCAACGTTGCTTCCAGAAGTGCAATCGCAGGTAAAATTACAGGATTTGCCTTTATTACAGGAAATTACCTTTGGTATTTGTCGCGTATTGCCTCGTTTAGAAAATATTATAAAAAAACTATTAGATAAGCCATTGAAGGGTAAAACCCGCATCGTGCACTGCTTGCTATTGGTGGGATTGTACCAATTACTTTATATGCGCGTACCCGCTCATGCGGCTGTGGATGAAGTGGTGAACGCCACAAAATCATTAAAATCGGATAGTTTCCGTGGTTTGGTTAACGGTGTATTGCGTCGCTTCTTACGGGAACAAGAAGATATTCTTGCTGTAGTAGATAAAAATTGGCAGACGCTTCATCCTGAATGGTTTGTGAATAAACTCAAAAAAGCTTATCCGAATTGGCGTGAAATTATTGAGGCGAATAACCAAAAGCCACCAATGTGGTTGCGAGTTAACCAACAACAAAATAATACGAAAACTTACCGCACTTTATTGGAAGAGCAAGAGATTGTCGCATTTGAATGTGATAATCCACATGCTCTGCGCTTAGCTCAACCGCTTTCTGTTTCGAAACTACCGAATTTTGAACAAGGTGCAGTAACCGTTCAGGATCTCAATGCGCAGTGGTCGGCCTTATTGCTTGAGCCACAAAATGATGAATTAATTTTAGATGCTTGCGCGGCGCCAGGTGGGAAGACTACACATATTTTAGAGATGGCACCGCAAGCGAAAGTGATTGCGCTTGATGTCGAGGCTCATCGCTTAAAACGTGTTGAAGAAAATCTTGCCCGTTTGAATCAACAGGCGACGGTTGTTTGTGGCGATGCGACCGAGCCTGAGAAGTGGCTTGCAGAAATAGGTTTAAGTGATGCATCCTTTGATCGTATTTTATTAGATGCACCTTGCTCGGCAACAGGTGTGATTCGTCGTCATCCGGATATTAAATGGTTACGTCAAGAAACGGATATTGCTCAATTAGTTGCCTTACAAGGGCAAATTCTAAAGGCGCTTTGGGCAAAATTGAAACCTAATGGTATTTTGCTTTACGCGACTTGCTCGGTGCTTCCCGATGAGAATAGCCAGCAAATACAGCATTTTTTAGCTGAAACACCCGATGCAGAATTAATGCCATTGCCGTTTGAACAAACGGAAAATACGATTGGAATCCAATTCTTACCACAAGAGAATGGCGGGGATGGTTTCTATTATGCAAAATTGAGAAAACGGTCAGCTTAAATGAATTTGCCTTTAATTGATGTCGTCATTCCTTGCTATAACGCGGAACAAACTCTTGTTCGTGCAGTGGAGTCTGCGTTGCTGCAAGGTAATCTTGGCCGTCTTTGGCTGATTGATGATGCCTCTACAGATAATACATTTGCATTAGCCTTACAGCTTGCAGCGCAATATCCTGACAGAATTTCTGTTGAGCAAATGCCGAAAAATAGTGGTGTCGCAATGGCTCGAAATTGGGGGGTGATGCTCTCTGCTCAAAGTGCGGTCGATTTTGTCGCATTTTTAGATGCGGATGATGCATACGAACCTGGAGTATTAGAAGTGGCTGCGGCAACATTTCATTTTCAGCCAGATACATCGGTGGTGAGATTAGCATTAAAGCCGATAAATTTAGCCCAACGTTATGCAGAACACCCTAATTTTGATCAGGCATGGCAATATATGCGCATGACCTGTGGGGGAAATATCGTTTTCAATAAAGCTTTTTTCTTAGCTTGTGGCGGATTTCCAACACATCAATTATTCCGAGAGCTCGGCGGTGAAGATGGCGCTTTAGGCATTGCGACGACTAAAACAGCAAAAGTAGCCACATTATTTGAAGATGTAGGCGTGTTGCATTTTTGTCGTGAAGGGATGCATGCAGAACGTTTACTTGATGGTCTGTTATTTGGTAAACAAGATCCTTCGATTACTACAGAAAAAATGGCAGAAGCAGAACAAGTAACGGCGACCATTTGTCGCCGCATTGAAACATTAAAGTGCGGTCTAAATTCAGCTGAAATTGGCATCCGACCTTTGGTTGTGGAGAGAACAGAATGAAAATAATCATCTTAGGTGCAGGGCAAGTAGGCACAACGCTTGCGGCAAATTTAGTGAGTGAAGATAACGATATCACACTGGTAGATAATGAATCTCAACATTTGCAGAATTTGCAAGATAAGCATGATTTACGCGTGGTTAAAGGTTCCCCTTCTTCACCCAAGGTTTTGCGTGATGCAGGAGCCGCTGATGCAGACTTGATGGTTGCAGTAACGGCATCAGATGAAATCAATATGATTGCTTGCCAGTTGGGATATACTCTTTTCAATACCCCAACACGTATTGCACGTATTCGTAATGCGGAATATTTGCATGAGAAAGATAAATTATTTAATGATGAAAACGTACCAATTGATCATCTGATTTCACCAGAAAATTTAGTTACGGATGAGATTACACGTTTAATTGCTTATCCAGGTGCCTTACAAGTGGCGCATTTTGCCAATAATCGAATTAGCATTGTGGTTGTAAAAGCTTATTACGGTGGTCCGTTAGTGGGCTATGCACTATCCGCTTTTAAAGAGCATATGCCACACATTGATTGCCGAATCATTTCGATTTTACGTAATGATAGATTAATTCGTCCGCAAGGTTCGACCATTATTGAGGCGGGCGATGAAATTACCTTTATTTGTGCGACAGAACACATTAAAGCGGTGATGAGTGAGTTGCAACGCCTTGAGAAAACCTACAAACGTATCATGATCGTTGGCAGCGGGAATATTGCCTCAGGTGTGGCAAAACAGTTAGAAGATAAGTATCAAGTAAAACTCATTGAGCGCGATGGAGAAAAAGCGAAAGTTTTAGCTGAAAGACTCTCTAAAACCCTGGTTTTCCATGGTGATGCTTCTGACCAAAATTTACTTTTTGAAGAGCATATTGAGAGCGTCGATGTCTTTTTATCTCTAAGTGCGGATGATGAAGCCAATATTATGTCGGCGTTACTGGCAAAACGCCTAGGGGCTAAAAAAGCCATGGTGCTTATTCAACGCATGGCATATATCAATTTGATTCAAGGTGGAACCATTGATATTGCGGTTTCACCACAACAAGCAACAATATCCGCTTTATTAGGACATGTGCGTAAAGGGGATATCAAAAATGTGGCCTCTTTGCGTCATGGTACCGCGGAAGCCATTGAACTTGTTGTACATGGCGATGCGACAACATCCAATGTGGTTGGAAGACAAATTGGTGATATCAAGCTGCCAGTTGGAGCGATGATTGCGGCAATTTTACGTAAAAATGAAGTAATCATTGCTCGTCGTCAGGTTGTTATTGAAGAAGGCGATAATGTGATTGTTTATATTAATGACAAGAAATCCGTGTCAGAAATTGAAAAATTATTCCAACCAAGTGCATTTTTTATTTAAATAACAGTTTACTTTTTAATCTGAAAACCTATAATACGCACTCTTTTAATTTTTTAAACCAACACAAAAGGAAATTTTATGAGCTTTCTTAAAGAATTCCGCGAATTCGCAATGCGCGGCAACGTAGTAGATATGGCAGTCGGTGTGATCATCGGTGGTGCTTTTGGTAAAATCGTAAGTTCACTTGTCGGTGACGTAGTAATGCCTGTGTTAGGTATTTTAACTGGTGGCGTGGATTTCAAAGATTTGAAAATCACATTAGCTCAAGCTGTAGGTGAAACCCCAGCAGTAACCTTAAACTACGGTGTATTTATTCAAAACGTCTTTGATTTCATTATCATTGCATTCGCAATCTTCATGATGATCAAAGGTATCAACAAAGTGAAAAAACCAGTAGAAGAAGTAAAAGGTCCTTCACAAGAAGAATTACTTACTGAAATTCGCGATTTATTAAAAAAACAATAAGAATTTAATTCAAATAAAAAAGGTTGGTATTTTACCAACTTTTTTTTACCTAAAATTTAAGCTCTTAATAATAATGCGACAGCCTCGCAAGCAATACCTTCACTTCGGCCTGTAAAGCCAAGTTTTTCTGTTGTGGTTGCTTTCACATTTACGTGCTCAATATCGCAATGTAAATCTTCCGCAATTTTCGCTCGCATTGCATCGATATGAGGACGCATTTTAGGGGCTTGAGCAATAATGGTTACATCCACATTACCGACCTTATAGCCTTTTGCTTGTACTTGGCGGAATGCTTCTCGTAATAAAACACGGCTATCTGCATTCTTATATTGCATATCGGTATCAGGGAAGAGTTTACCAATATCACCTAATGCTACTGCACCTAATAAAGCATCTGTTAAGGCATGTAAGGCGACATCACCGTCAGAATGGGCAATAAACCCAGTGTGGTAAGGCACTTCAACGCCACCAATAATTAAGGGGCGATCTTCACCAAAGGCATGAACATCAAACCCATGTCCGATTCGTATCATAGCGTTTTCCTTGTTAAATAAAATTCGGCTAAAGCTAAATCTTCTGGACGCGTGACTTTAATATTATCACTTCGTCCTGTGACTAAGTGCGGTTGAAATCCGGCAAGTTCCATCGCAGAAGCTTCATCTGTAATATTGGCGCCTTGAGAAATCCCCTGTTTAAGTGCATTTCTTAATAGATCGCAACGGAAAAATTGAGGTGTTTGTGCAAGCCAAAGTTCAGTGCGATCTTCTGTTTTAATAATATCTTGTTGTTTATTCGCGCGTTTAATCGTATCGACCGCTGGAATAGCTAAAATAGCACCTTGCTCATTATCGATTTGGAGCAATTTATCTAAATCTTGATGTGTTAAACAAGGTCTGGCTGCATCATGCACCAATACCCACGCTTGGTCATTTTTGATCGCATTTAGTCCATTTAGAACTGACTCAGCGCGTGTTTCCCCCCCTTCAACGAGAGTGATGTTTTCATGAGGGAATAAAGTTATTTCAGAAAGATAGGGGTCATTTTTTCCTACTGCAAGAATAACGTGATTGACTGCTGGGTGGGATAGAATGACAGAGAGCGTATGTTCCAGAATCGTCTTGTCTCGGATTTTCAGATATTGTTTAGGCTTATTTGCTTGCATACGGCTTCCAACACCCGCAGCAGGAATGACGGCAATAATTTCGCGGATCATTATTTATGCTCTTTGACGATGTGATAGAACACTTCGTTTGGTTTGACCATATCATGGCTCATGCGTGCACGCTCTTCAATAGATTCAAAGCCTTTTGTTAATCCTTGAATTTCGGCGGAAATCATTTGATTTCTTTGTGAGAGCTTTTCATTTTCAGCTTTATTCTCTTTGATTTGAGCAGCCACATCTTTGTAGTCAAAATAGCCGTTTTTACCAAACCAAAGATCGTACTGAAATAGCACGAGAATACCCACTAAAATTCCAATGAAAAGACGCATAAATTACCTATTATTTCTGAAAACTTGGGATAGTTTACCGTGAAATACAGCGAAATGCGATGAAAAAGTGCGATTAAAAATAAGATGATTTTGAAATGATCTCATTGGGTTTGTTAGATAGCTTCAAAATGAAAAATGTGATCTATCTCACAAATTAGTTATAAAGTTTGATAAATCCATAGTCACTGCCCAAATAGGCTTGTTATACTTTTGCCTGTCATTATGACTTTTTAACAGAAGGAACAATCAATGAAAACAACATTAAAACTTACTGCTATTGCAGCGATGTCAGCATTTATTTTAACTGGTTGTGCGACTCAAGATAAGAGCGCAGAAGCGGATGCGCAGCTTCAACAACAAGCGGTATTAGGTCTTAACTGGATTCAACAATCAGGTGAATACCAAGCCCTTTCTTACCAAGCATACAATGCGGCAAAAGTGGCATTTGATCACGCTAAAGTGAAAAAAGGTAAGAAAAAAGCCGTTGTGGTGGATTTAGATGAAACCATGTTAGATAACAGCCCTTATGCAGGTTGGCAAGTTCAAAACAATAAACCATTTGATGGTAAAGACTGGACTCGTTGGGTAGAAGCTCGTCAATCAGGTGTTGTACCAGGTGCAGTAGAATTCAATAACTATGTAAATACCCACGGCGGTAAAATGTTCTACGTTTCTAATCGTAAAGAAAGCAATGAAAAAGCAGGTACGATTGATGATATGAAACGTTTAGGTTTTAATGGTGTTGAAGATTCAGCGTTTTATTTGAAAAAAGATAAATCACCAAAAGCAGCACGTTTTGAAGAAATTGAAAAACAAGGTTATGAAATCGTCGTTTATGTGGGTGATAACCTCGATGACTTCGGTGATGCGATCTATGGTAAACAAAATGCAGAACGTCGTGATTTCGTTGCACAAAACAAAGCGAAATTTGGTAAAACATTCATCGTTTTACCTAACCCGAACTACGGCGGTTTTGAAGGTGGTTTAGCGAAAGATTACTTCAAAGGTGATTCAAGCAGCAAAGTGAAAGCACGTTTAGATGCGATTAAAGCTTGGGATGGTAAATAATTCCCTTTTTTAGATAAAGTAACACCCGCAGAGATGCGGGTGTTTTGTTTTAGTCGAAAAGTGCGGTCTATTTTCGCATCATTTTTTCTTTATGCGCTGCGAAGTCACCACCTTTAGCAAGCATGCGAAGCTGTAAGATAACGCGTTCTTTTAACAAATCTTGTTCAGCTTTGGTCATATCTAATGCATTGGAGCCCGCCGTGAATACGATGGTTACCATGCCTTCTGCCTGTACATAAGAGACATATTGAGAGTAGTGATTTTTCTTCGCAATGTATTCAGCTAATTCATCGACAAAGTGTTTGATTTCACGAGCTGCTGCAGTACGGAACGCTTGAGAGGTTCCCGAACTTTCACGTAAAAGCAAACGGAACACGTTGGTGCTGTGAGTGATAAATTCAAAAAAGGTTTCAACAGAAACACGGATGACACTGCCACCTGCATCAATACGCTTACGCGCTTGACGCATTAATTGGCGAAGTGTTAAGCCGGCTTCATCTACCATTTCTAATCCGAGCTCATCCATATCGCTAAAATGGCGATAGAAAGAAGTTGGTGCAATACCTGCCTCTCGTGCCACTTCACGTAAACTTAAATTAGAAAAGCTTTTTTCTGCACTCAATTGATTGAATGCAGCGTCAATTAAAGCTCGACGGGTTTTTTCTTTTTGAATTGCTCGAACACCAGCCATTGGGTTTTCCTCAGCTTATGATAAATTATTTTTTATTCGCTAAAATCGATTTCACTTGTTCGCTGACCGCACTTGCGACACGTTCATAACGATTACGTAATGGTGAGCCTGGGCGGTAAACGAGAGCAATAGTACGAGACGGTTCTGGCGAATGGCACGGAATATATTTTACACCTGCACGCGTGCCTTCATTTAATACCGCAAGTTCTGGCATGAAGGTGATGCCTGCATTAGCTGCCACCATATTACGCAACGTTTCAAGGCTAGTTGCTTGGAAGTGAGAGTCTTCTTTGGCACCTGCTGTAAAACAATAATCGAGTGCTTGATTACGTAAACAATGCCCGTCATCTAGCATGAGCATTTCTTGCCCTTTTAAGGTATTCATGGCAATTTTGCTTTCTGATGCCCATGGATGCTGTTCTGAAACTGCCAGTAACATTTTTTCATCAAAAATAGGCACTTCGATAAACGCTTCAGTTTCGGGTACGCGAGCTACAATCGCACAATCTAAGCGGCCAGTTTCTAATTGTTCTAATAATTGGTGAGTTTG
>CABSXY010000061.1 GCA_902481695.1 uncultured Haemophilus sp.
AAAAACGCTATGCAACAGGACAAGGCAACATTATTGGGCAGGACATCGGTGCTTCAGCAGGCTTTGGAACCTTATCCTTTAATACAGGGTGGAAAATTAATAAATATGCCACTTTGCAGGGGGGAATTGATAACTTATTTAATAAATCCTATGCAGAATTTGTAAGTAAAGGCGCAGATCCTTCAGCGGGGCTTCAAACTGTTAGAGTGAACGAGCCAGGACGTCAATATTGGTTACGTTTGCAAGTTCAATTCTAGGATTCTTTATAAACTAATAAAAACGGATAACGAGGTTGTCCGTTTTTTATTTGAACAGATTTAAATTGAAGGAAAATTTTGTTAAATTAGACCGCACTTTTAGTCGTCACTGAATATTATGAAACAAAAAACTATTGAGCTTGCACAAGCATTAATTCGTCGCCCCTCTATTAGCCCAAATGATGAGGGCTGTCAGCAATTAATTGCGGAACGTTTGGAAAAACTCGGCTTTCAAATTGAATGGATGCCTTTCAACGATACGTTAAATTTATGGGCGAAGCATGGTAGTGGCGAGCCCGTTATCGCTTTTGCAGGGCATACCGATGTGGTGCCGATAGGAGATGAAACGCAATGGACTTATCCACCATTTTCTGCCGAAATTGTGGATGATATGCTTTATGGTCGTGGTACGGCAGATATGAAAGGCTCATTGGCGGCAATGATTGTGGCGGCAGAAGAATATGTGAAAGCTAATCCGAATCATAAAGGAACGATTGCTTTGTTGATTACTTCTGACGAAGAGGCTGCCGCGAAAGATGGCACGGTACGTGTTGTCGAAACCTTAATGGCGCGCGGTGAGAAAATCACTTATTGCATGGTGGGGGAGCCATCTAGTTCAAAAACATTAGGCGATGTAGTCAAAAATGGCCGTCGCGGTTCGATTACTGGTAACCTCTACATTCAAGGTATTCAAGGTCATGTAGCTTATCCTCATTTAGCGGAAAACCCAATTCATAAAGCCGCCCCTTTCTTGCAGGAATTAACCACATATCAATGGGATAATGGCAATGAATTTTTCCCGCCGACCAGTTTGCAAATTGCGAATATTCATGCCGGCACAGGGAGTAATAATGTCATCCCTGGTGAGCTTTATATGCAATTCAATTTACGTTATTGTACGGAAGTAACTGATGAAATTATTAAGCAGAAAGTGGCAGAAATGCTTGAAAAACATGGTTTGAAATATCGTATTGATTGGAATTTATCAGGTAAACCATTTTTAACGAAACCGGGTAAATTGTTAGATGCATTAACGACGGCAATTGAGCAAATAACTGGTATTACACCACAAGCAGAAACAGGCGGTGGTACCTCTGATGGACGTTTTATTGCATTGATGGGCGCTGAAGTGGTGGAATTTGGGCCGCTTAATGCAACGATTCATAAAGTGAATGAATGTGTAAACGTTGATGATCTTGCCAAGTGCGGTCAGATTTATCATCAAATGTTAGTGAATTTATTGGACAAGTAAGATGAAATTAACGCCTGAAATGTTAACTGGCAAATCTCGTGAACATTTGATCAATTTGCCTACACCTCATTCTCCGAATCATTTTTTGCAAGCAGAGGCAATGAAAGCGTTTCAAGGATTGCAACAAAGTGCGGTCAAAAATGGCTTTAATTTGCAACCCGCGAGTAGCTTTCGTGATTTTGAACGTCAACAACTCATTTGGAACGGTAAATTTAACGGCGAACGTAAAGTGCATGATGATGCGGGAAATCCATTAGATTTAGCGTCGTTCGATGATTGGCAAAAAGCACAAGCCATTTTACGTTGGTCAGCGCTTCCAGGGGGAAGTCGTCATCATTGGGGAACAGAAATCGATATTTTTGATCCTGATCTTTTGCCTCAAGGTCAATCTTTACAACTTGAACCTTGGGAATATGAAAAGGGTGGTTATTTCTTTGAACTTAGTGAATTTCTCACTGAAAATCTACCGCACTTTGATTTTGTTTTGCCATTTATAATTCAGCCAGAAGGTAAAAAAATTGGCCGAGAGCCTTGGCATATTAGCTATTTACCGTTGGCAGAGCAGGCATCACGATTATTTACGCCAGATGTGCTATTGCAGGTTTGGCAGCATGAAACCGTGGCTGGAAAAGAAACGTTAATTGTACATTTGCCTGAGATTTTTGAGCAGTATGTGGTTTAACAAAAAACGCAGCAAGTCGCTGCGTTTTTTTATGGTTTGATTAATTCTTTTTATTCTTTTCCAAGGATTTGTGCTGAATCTTCACATCCTTACCTTTAGCTTGGAAATATTCACCAATTTGTTGAGCGATATAAACAGAACGATGTTTACCACCCGTACAACCAATGGCAATGGTGAGATAGCTTCGATTATTTTGCTCTAACATCGGTAACCACGTTTCAATGTAATTACGCGTTTGGTAGATAAAATTATTCACTTCATCATGCGCAAGTAAAAATTTCGCAACAGGTTCATCAAGCCCCGTCATTGGACGAAGTTCTGGGTTCCAGTGTGGATTGGGTAGAAAACGTACGTCAAAGACATAATCGGCATCAAGCGGAATACCATATTTAAAGCCGAATGACTCAACCACAATTTTAAGTTCTTTATCCGTATTACCCCGTAAAACTTCTCTTAAACGTTCAGATAACGAATGAGTCGAAAGTGGTGCGGTATCAATAATAAAATTAGCATGTTGAATTAAAGGCTCAAGCTGTTGATATTCTAAATCAATCGCTGATTCAAGCGGGAGATCTTGTGCTGAAAGTGGATGAAGACGACGTGAATCGCTGTAACGACGAATAAGTGTACTACGATCGCTGTCCAGAAAGATGATTTTGACGGAATAAGTGGCTTGAATATCTGTCAGAATCTTGTCTAAATCAGCACTTGAATGGGGAAGATTTCGAATATCGAGGCTGATGGCAACAGCCGTTTGAGTTTTGGCGAGAATATTGGTGAGTTGAGGAAGTAAATCGAGAGGGAGATTATCCACGCAATAATAGCCCATATCTTCCAAAGCTCGTAATGCGACAGATTTCCCCGCGCCGGAGCGACCGCTGATAATAATAATTTCCATCTGCGTGATTCCTTATGGTTAGTTGGTTAGGTTATACCTCTTGAGGTTCAATATTATCTAAATTTGTGCCATCCTCAGATTCCTCTGAATGATCGGCACATTCAAAAATTTGCCAAATTTCATCCGCACTTTGTGCTGAACGAAGTTGTTTAATTAAGTTTTTATCAGTTAATTTTTCATTGAGTTCTGCCAGAACAGGAATATATTCTTGGCAGTGATTTTCGGGTACGAGCACAGCAAAAACGATATCTACCGGTTTATTATCGGCGGCATCATATTCGACAGGCGTTTCTAATTGCATAAATACCGTGAGGATCTTATCTGACACAGTCGCAGGTAACTTGGCTTTAGGCATAGCGACACCATTGCCTAATCCTGAATTACCTAATTTTTCCCGCTCAAATAAACATTCAAAACAAGCCTGTTCGCCATTTTCGCAGTGAAGTTTTTCCACAACGAAAGCGGCAATAGATTCAAATAATCGTTTCTTGCTAGAAAAAGCAACCCCCTGACGAATATCATCAGGGGAGAGCAATGTCGTAAATTTCATAGGTTATAGTTTAAATTGTTCGCCTAAATAGACACGTTTAACGTGCTCATCATTCATGACTTCTTCCGGTGTGCCTGTCGCGATAATTTTCCCTTCGCCAACTATGTAAGCGCGTTCACAGACATCAAGGGTTTCGCGTACGTTATGGTCGGTAATTAATACGCCTAAGCCACGATTACGGAGATCCGTGATAATTTTCTTAATATCTGTCACCGAAATAGGGTCAACACCCGCAAAAGGTTCATCTAATAAAATGAATTTAGGATTTGCCGCTAAGGCGCGTGCAATTTCCACACGACGACGTTCACCACCAGAAAGAGATTGTCCCAGGCTATCACGAATATGGCCGATATTGAACTCATCAATTAACTCATCCGCTCTCTCTCTGCGTTGTTCTGCAGTGAGATCTTTACGAATTTCTAATACCGCCATGAGGTTTTCATAGACTGTTAAACGACGGAAAATAGAGGCTTCTTGTGGTAAATAGCCAATTCCTCTGCGTGCACGTTCATGCATAGGTAATACGCTAATATCATCGCCATCAATGGTGATTTTTCCCTGATCATGACGCACTAAACCGACGACCATGTAGAAAGTAGTGGTTTTACCTGCACCATTTGGACCAAGTAGACCAACAATTTCATTGGAGTTTACGGTTAAACTCACATCAGAAACCACTTTTCGGCTTTTATAGCTTTTTGCGAGGAATTCAGCTTGTAATACAGACATCGGTTATTTTTTACCTTTTTGTTGTAATTGGGTCGGAATTAAGACAGTTTGCACGCGTGATTTTCCATTACCATTGGCTTTTAACTGTTGTTTTTTCACATCATAAGTGATGCGTTCACCGTTAATTTTGCTATCTAATTGTTTTAATTCAGCATTACCGGTCAATGTTAAGAATTCAGTGCCTAAATCGTAGTGAACTTTATTCGCTCTACCGTCAACAGGTTTACCATCATCAAGTTGCTGGTGGAAGGTAACAGGGCTACCAAATGCTTCAACAGTTTCTTTTTTACCTGAATTTTCTGGTGGGCGAGTAATGACCACTTTATTGGCTTTAATCAAGATGGAACCTTGCGTAATCACAACGTTATCCATAAAGGTTACGACGCTGTTTTCCATATCTAAAGATTGATTATCTGAGACAATATTAATCGGTTTATTGGTATCATCTTTTAACGCAAAAGCAGACAAAGAAGTCATCATTAACGCCGTTAAAAGCAGAATTTTATTGTTTGTTGATTTCATAATATGTTTTTACCTGTTCCTTTAGAGTTGCAACTTGCTGACGTAAATTTCCGACGAGCTTCAATCCGCTAGAGTTAAAGTTTAATCCGTTAATTTTTACTTGTGTATCGGAAGTAATGTCTTGTGTTTTTAAATTAATTACTGCAGCTTCAGTCTCAACACGTTGTAGGCGAGATAAAGGATCAAGGCTCTCGGCAACCACACCACCTTCAAGATAGAGCATTTGATCTTTCGTTAATTTTGCCTTTTTCGCGCTAAGCTTCCAATTTTGTTTTTCTAATTGAATTTTATCGGTTTTCGCTTCTTTGTCTTTATTATCTAAAGAGACATCAAAAAGATAGACTAACGGCGAAATAAAATCAGTATGGCCGTCTTGCGTGTAATATTCCACTTTATCGGAAATCGCGAGATATTGCTTTTTACCTTCAGGCGAGAATACGGTAGTTTCCATTTTATTACCAACGTATTCTGGGCTATCAGGCTTTTTAATGAGGCTTTGTAAATCGCTATGATCTTGATTAAGCGAATAATACCAGCCTAATAAAGCCAGGGCGATGACACCTAAAATAATATTCCAACGAATATTCATAAATAACGTTCTTTCCTTCTTAAAAGGGTAACTAATCATAGCACTTTTTTGACACAAAGTGCGGTCAAAAATAGCTGTATTTTAGTCTTCTAAAATAAGTGTTTTTAAGATCTGATAAATCTCTCTATAAGCTTTTGACGGCTTATTTTGTTCCTTCTCTTTCTGTGCTGCACGAATCAAATTACGTAAGTGTTGGCGATCTGCAGAAGGATGTTCATTTAACAAATCAGTCAGAGCCGCATCACCTTTCGCAACCAATTCATCACGTAAGATTTCCAACTTATGCAGCATCGCTTGTTGTTGATTATGTTTGTTTTCAATTTTTTCTAAAGCTTCACGAATAGGCTCTGCATCAATTGAGCGTAAGAGCTTACCGATGTATTGCAATTGGCGACGACGTGCCTCTTTTTGTAGACGTTGCGCTAATTCAATGGCATCTTTCAAGCTATCGTCTAGTGGAACCTTAGTCAGATTTGCTTTGGTTAAGTTCACCAATTTCTCGCCGAGCTGTTTTAAATCCTCAGCATCACGTTTGATTTCACTTTTGCTTACCCAAATAATCTCTTCTTGGTCTTCATCTTCCCAATCAAAGGCTTCTTTTTTCTTACGTTTTGCCATTCTGTTACCTTATGAAAAATTTGGTGCATTTTAGCATAAACTTTCAAAATAAGATAAAATGGCGCAAATTTTTAATAGGATTATCACCATGAAAACAGCAGAAAATTTAACCGCACTTTTAAAATCTCAAGAGCAAACATTGCGTGATGCAGTCAGTTTTGCGATTGAAACCGCCCAGAAAGCGGGCGCCACCGCGGAAGTTGGTGTGACAAAAGTGAGTGGTTTATCGGTTTCAACCCGTCTGCAAGAGATTGAAAATGTTGAATTTACTAACGATGGGGCATTAGGCATTTCCGTTTATTTAGGCCAACAAAAAGGTAATGCCTCTACCTCAGATTTAAGCGAAGAAGCCATTAAAAACACCGTTGAAGCAGCGCTTGCTATTGCAAAATATACCTCACCAGATGATTGCACAGGGCTAGCCGATAAAGAACTAATGGCTTTTGAAGCGCCCGATTTAGCGCTTTATCATGGGGCAAGTGTTGATGTTGAACAGGCTACGAAATTAGCTTTAGAAGCTGAAAAAGCGGCTTTGGAATATGATGCAAAAATTGTGAATAGTAACGGTGCAAGCTTTAATTCACATACCGGTGTGCGTGTTTATGGTAATACACATGGCATGCTACAAAGTTACTTATCTAGCCGCTATTCTTTATCTTGTTCAGTGATTGGTGGAGAGCTAGATCAACTTGAAAATGACTACGAATATACGGTTTCACGTGAGTTTGATGCGCTTTCTTCAGCGGATTGGGTAGGGCAGAATTGTGCAAAAAAAGTGATTGCGCGTTTAAATCCACAAAAATTAACGACACGTGAAGTGCCGGTGATTTTCTTAAATGATGTGGCAACAGGATTAATCTCTCATTTAACGGGCGCGATTAGTGGCGGCAGCTTATATCGTAAATCCAGTTTCTTGCTCGATCATCTTGGAAAACAAGTATTGCCAGATTGGTTCCAAATTAGTGAGCGTCCGCATTTGTTAAAACGTTTAGCCTCCACGCCTTTTGATAGCGAAGGAGTGCGAACACAGGATCTTGAAATTATTCAAGATGGCGTATTGCAAACCTATTTGCTCACCAGTTACAGTGGTAGAAAAATGGGCATGCAAAGTACCGGTCATGCAGGCGGTATTCATAACTGGCTTGTGAAACCAAATTTAACGGGTGGATTGACCGCACTTTTACGCCAAATGGGCACTGGTTTATTGGTGACAGATGTCATGGGGCAAGGTGTAAATATTGTGACAGGGGATTATTCCCGTGGTGCAGCGGGCTTCTGGGTGGAAAATGGCGAAATCCAATATCCAGTTGCTGAAATTACCATTGCCGGTCAATTACAGGATATGTTGAAAAATATTGTGGCAGTAGCAGATGATATTGAACATCGATCCAATATTCAGACCGGTTCAATCTTGTTAGACAAGATGAAAATTTCAGGAAATTAATAAATTTTTAAAAATGATAATAATTCTTATTGACATGTAATTTCTTTCTGCTACTATACGCACATCTGTTTAGCAGCGATTGCAGATTGCTCCAACAGGTAGAGTAGAAAGTAAATTCGTTAGGGTTAAAAAGGCTGAAGGTTTAAACTTCAGCCTTTTTTATTGTAGAATACGCAAACGATTAAATTAAAAAGGAAAGACCATGAAAAAACACCACGTCGATATTTTAATTTCAGAAGCGGATGTTCGTAGCCGCATTACTGAACTTGGCGCAGAAATTACGCATTTTTATCAACAACAAGCCATTGATAAACTGATTGTTGTTGGGCTTTTACGTGGTTCATTTATGTTCATGGCCGATCTCGTGCGTGAATTAAAATTACCGGTAGAAGTGGAGTTTATGACAACTTCAAGCTATGGTTGCGGAATGACAAGTAATCACGATGTGAAAATTACGAAAGATCTTGAAGGGGATATTCGTAATGAACATGTGCTGATTGTTGAGGACATTATTGATACGGGTTACACCCTTGAAAAAGTGCGCAGCATTTTAAATTTACGCGATCCTGCAAGCTTGGCGATTTGTACCTTATTAGATAAACCTTCTCGCCGAGAAGTGGAAGTACCGGTTGAATGGATTGGTTTTTCTATTCCGGATGAATTTGTTGTCGGCTATGGTATTGATTACGCTCAACGTTATCGTAATCTAGGCTATATTGGCAAAGTGGTTATAGACGAATAATTTAGTCATATTTTAAACATAAAAGTGCGGTCAGATTTTCAAGCAAATTGCTTTTAAAATCTGACCGCTTTTTTAATGCTTGTTAACGATTAATCCTTGCGCGGCGGCCAATAGACGTCTTCTTTTTTGACGATACCGCGTTTGAGAATATCGGCGGCAAGGGCGGCGGTGTCAGGCGGATTTTGGTAGAACGCCGCGTCTTCTTTACTCATTGCAGAGTAGATGCCTTTCCAATGGGTTTTGGCAGGTGGCAGGGGGAGGACTTCGTCTAGGCGCGGGAAGGTGTAGAAGGGGTTGCCACTTTTAGTGCCTGTGCCTTTAAGTGCCTTATACAATTCAGTATAGGCTGCTTGACGGATAGGATCCGCAGGAGTTGCTTCAAATTCTTTCATATAGGACTTTGAATTACCATAAACCAACCCCAAGCGTAAAGCCGCGCCCCCTCCTCCTTCACCACCGTAACGTATTGCATTATGCATCAACAGCAATGATTCTTTTAGGTCTCCATCAATCTTCTTAGATATGGATAATTCGTCCATTGCTGCAGAGAAACCTTGTTTGGCTGCGCAGCTAAACAATGACTCGCTAGTCTTTACATCTTTCATTTTATTTTCGTAAATCCGCGCCAATTCATATTGTGCCAGCGGCACACCTAAATCTACTGCTTTTTGCAAGTAGGCAAGTCCAAGTTTGGGATTATGGCTATAGCCTGCATTACCTTCATACAAAGCGTCAAACAGCCAATAGTTTGCCATTGCCCAATTTTTATCTAGACCATAATGCAGCCATTTGCGTGCTCGATTCTGCAAAGGATCAAACAATGTACCGCTTGCACCTTGTACGTGAGTGTAGAGTAAGTAGAGGTTGTTAATTGCCTGATAATGTCCTTTTGATGCAGCCGCTTCGTACAAGATAATCATATTCTGCAGCTCCTGTTTATTCCTGCGTCCATCTTTGGCATGAATCAGAGTGGCAGCACGATACCAAAGATGGGATTCGGCATCGGGCGGGGACGGCGGCGTCCATGTGGCGCAGGTGTATTCTGTGCGTTTCGGATCAAATGCTTTGGGTGTAGAAAGTGTTTGAGTATCGTTACGGTCTGATGCTGAAAATGAATTAACCCCGCAAGCAGTAATTAGCGGGATAAGTAAGAAAATGATGTGACATTTTTTCATATTTGACTGTTCTT
>CABSXY010000062.1 GCA_902481695.1 uncultured Haemophilus sp.
TGATTTATTTTTATCCGGTTTGGCAGATTATGTCGTGAAATTGGCTCAAGACAATCAAGTTAAAGCTGTTGAGCCATTAGTTTTACATATTCCAGTAATGGCGGTACGCAAAGATAAAAGTGCGAATATTCATTCTTTTAAAGATCTTGCTGAAAGTAACTTACGTTTGGGAATTGGCGATGCCAAGGCGATGGCGTTAGGTAAAGGGGCGGAGAAAATCTTTGAGCTATCGGGTTATCAACAGGCGTTGAATGAAAAAGTGGTCGTGAAAGCGGCTACCGTAAAACAGTTGATGATGTACCTATTGAATGGTGATGTGGATGCGGCAGTTGTCGGTCGTTCTGGTGCGTGGAAAGTACGCGATAAAGTGGAAATCTTGCCAAACCCACAAGATACACCGCAAGAAAAAGTGACCTTAGCATTACTTTCATCTTCGGCACATCCGACAGAAGCTAAACAGCTATTTGATTTTTTCCATACTGAAGGCGTGAAATATTTTACCGATGAAGGCTTCTTACCGGTTAAATAAAAGCCTCAGTTTAAAGTTAGCACTGCTCCCCTTGATGTTGTTATTTTTAACGGTATTGGGAACGGTGCTTGCTTTAATTGGGCAATTAAATTGGCATTTTTTTAAACAGGTGTTGTTTGATCATGAACTGCACTTTGCCTTAATGCTTTCTTTAGGGACTTCGCTCTTTTCGCTAGTTGTTGCATTGTTAATTGCATTACCTGCCGCTTGGGTGATGAGTCAAATTCGCCTGCCACTACAAAAGCTCATTGATACCGTGTTGGACTTACCGATGGTTTTACCGCCCTTAGTTACGGGGTTAAGTTTGCTTTTGTTGTTCGGTTCACAAGGTTGGCTGAGTTCATTGATTCCAGAGATTAGCCGTTGGATTTTTAGCCCGATTGGTATTGTGGTGGCACAAAGTTATATTGCCACCTCAATTATGTTACGTAATGCACGTGGAGTTTTCAGTCATTTTGATGACGGTTATCGGCTTGTTGCCTATAACCTAGGTTTAACACCTTGGCAAAGCCTGCTTAAGGTTGAATTACCCATGTGCTGGAAACCTTTGTTGTGTGGCGCAATTTTAGCTTGGGCGCGCGCCATTGGTGAATTTGGTGCAACCTTAATGCTAGCTGGCGCTACCCGTTTTAAAACAGAAACTTTGCCAGTGGCGGTATATCTCAATATTTCCAGCGGTGATTTTGAAATTGCGATTGGGGCAGCCTTATGGCTTTTAATAATTTCAGCCTGTTTGCTTTTTTTATTACGCGTGCTTAATCGAGAACTTTAGGATGTTACAGATTCAACATTTACAGGTTGGTATTTTAAAGGATATTAGCCTAACGGTTGCCAACGGTGAATCGGTGGCGATTGTTGGACAATCGGGAAGCGGGAAAACAACGCTTCTCAATGCCATTGCCGGTTATTCGGATTATCAGGGGAGTATTGCATTTAACCAATGTACTTGGGATAACCTTGCCTCTTGGGAAAGGCGTTGTCGTTATTTAAATCAACGTTTGTACCTTTTTCCCCATAAAACCGTAAGTGGAAACTTAAGTTTAGCGAAACCGAAAAGCACAAGACAGGAGCAACGTGATTTATTGGCACAGTTGAACATTGAAGCGTTGATCGATCGTTATCCACATCAATTATCGGGCGGCGAGCAACAGCGCGCAGCATTGGCACGAGCGCTAATCAATCCACCGGATGTGATGCTATTAGATGAGCCATTTTCATCATTGGATTGGCAAACCCGTCAACAGATTTGGCAGAATGTAAAAAGTTTACTTAAAGCCTTTAATCTCACCACATTATTAGTGACTCACGAGCCTAAAGAAGCGGATTTTCTAGCGGATAGACAAATTCATTTACATTTAGGGCGATTAATTTAAGGACAAACTATGATTTATTTTTCAGACAAAGAACTCGATGATTTTTTATTGGAAGATATTTATCGCGGTGACTTAACCACGCATGCGTTGGGGCTGGAGAAAGTCCCAGCTCAAATTGAATTCAAACGTAAAAATGCCGGTGTAGTGGCGGGGATTTCAGTGGCGGAACGGTTACTGAAAAAATTAGGCATTACGCCTCAGGTTTATGTGAATGAAGGGGAATCGGTTGAGGCGGGGGCTTTATTGCTAAGTGCGGTCGATTCTGCGGACAAATTACAGCAGGCATGGAAAGTGGTGCAACTTGTATTGGAATGGTCTTGTGGCGTAGCGCAATACACGGCAGAGATGATTGCTAATGCCAAAGCCATTAACCCGCATGCGGTGGTGGCTTGTACCCGTAAAAGTATCCCGAATACCCGCAAACTGGCAACTAATGCGGTGTTGGCTACTGGCGGACATATTCATCGTCAAGGCGTAAGTGAAACCTTACTGGTTTTCACAAATCATCGTAATTTATTGGCTGAACCGAATAACTGGACGCATATTGTGGAAACCTTAAAGCGTGAGGCTCCAGAAAATAAGATCACTCTTGAAGCGGATAATTTTGCTCAATTCGAACAAATGATTAGTGCCGCTCCCGATATTATTCAGTTAGATAAATGGTCAGTTGAAGATGTGAAAGCGGCTTTAGATCTCATCAAAGCACAAGACAGAAATATTACGCTTTCCGTCGCCGGAGGGGTGAATAAAAATAATGTGGCAGATTATGCCAAGCTTGGTATTAATTTGTTTATTACCTCCGCGCCTTATTATGCTGCACCAGAGGATATTAAGGTGGTGATTAGCAAAGCATAGTTGTTTTGTTTAGATCATCGATTATTTTGTATATATCGCTATATATTTCGTTGTATAATCAAGATCCGTTTTCATTTTAAGGATAATTTATGAAATTTAATCGCTTATTTGCTGCAGCTTTGTTCGGCATTTTTTCCACGTCGGCATTAGCTGATCGTGTTGTAACTGATCAATTAGATCGTCAAGTGACCATTCCCGATCATATTCAGCGTGCCGTGGTGTTACAGCATCAAACCCTCAATATTGCCGTGCAATTAGATGCCTCCAAACAAATTGTTGGGGTGTTATCAAATTGGAAAAAACAACTGGGGCAAAATTATGTGCGTTTAGCGCCAGAATTAGAAAAAATGGCCATGCCGGGCGATTTAAATTCAGTCAATATTGAAAGCTTGTTGGAATTAAAACCGGATGTGGTATTTGTTACCAACTATGCGCCACCGGAAATGATTAAACAAATTGCGGATACCGGTATTCCAGTGATTGCTATTTCGCTACGAACTGGCAGTGATAAAGATAAACTTAATCCAACCTTAGCTGATGAAGATAAAGCCTATAATGAAGGCTTAACTCAAGGTATTGAGTTGATTGCCAAGGTATTTGAAAAAGAACAACAAGGCAAAGAATTAGTTAAAGCCGCATTTGCGAATCGTAAAATGTTGGCGGAACGTTTGGGAGACATTCCTGCGGAGAAACGAGTGCGCACCTATATGGCTAACCCAGATTTAAATACCTATGGTTCGGGTAAATATACTGGTTTAATGTTAGAACATGCTGGCGCGTATAATGTCGCAGCGGCAACGGTGAAAGGTTTTAAACAGGTTTCCATGGAAAATGTGCTTGAGTGGAATCCAGCAGTGATTTTGGTGCAGGATCGTTATCCTAAAGTGGTATCACAAATTAAAGAAGATGCGGCTTGGGCGAATATTGATGCAGTGAAAAATACCCAAGTATTTTTAATGCCAGAATATGCGAAAGCTTGGGGTTATCCGATGCCGGAAGCTTTAGCATTAGGCGAAGTTTGGTTAGCAAAATCGCTATATCCACAAAAATTCCAAGATATCGATTTAGATAAAATGGTGAATGACTACTATTTGAAATTCTATCGTCAGCCGTATAACAATGGTAAATAAACATTCCAAATTGATGGGCTTATTGCTCATTGTCTTGGTTGCTAGCGCCCTGATTTCTTTAGGAATCGGGCGTTATGCTTTATCCCTAGAGCAGATTTTGCAAATTTTAACGGCAAAATTGACCGCACTTCCTATTGATCCAATCCATCAGCAGGTTATTTTCCAAGTTCGTTTACCGCGTATTTTATCTGCTCTTTGTGTGGGGGCAGGATTAGCCTTAAGCGGCGCGGCATTGCAGGGCATTTTCCGTAATCCGTTGGTGGATCCGCATATTATTGGCGTGACCTCTGGTTCCGCATTTGGCGGCACACTAGCCATATTTTTTAGTTTGAGTCTGTATGGCTTATTTGCCAGTACAATTTTTTTCGGTTTAAGTACACTAGTGCTCGTTTTTTTATTTAGCGTAAAATTTGGCCGAAGAAGTTTACTGATGCTGATTTTAATCGGGATGATTTTGAGCGGGCTGTTTTCTGCATTAGTGAGCCTGTTGCAGTACGTTTCTGATACCGAAGAAAAATTACCAAGTATTGTGTTTTGGTTGATGGGCAGCTTCGCCACGGCTAATACGGAAAAATGGCTGTTTTTCTTCGTGCCTTTTGTGTGTTGTTCGACATTGTTGCTGAAACTGAGCTGGCGTTTAAATTTGCTTTCTTTAGAGGATAAAGAAGCGAAAGCGTTAGGGGTAAAAGTCGGACGATTACGCTGGTTGGTGATTGCCCTTAGCGGAACATTAGTCGCTTGCCAGGTGGCTATTAGCGGCAGTATCGGCTGGGTTGGCTTGATCATTCCACATATTAGTCGCATGTTGGTCGGTGCTAATCACCAACGTTTATTGCCTTGTACGATGCTAGTGGGGGCTATTTATATGCTGTGGGTGGATAATGCTGCTCGTGCGTTGACCGACAATGAAATTCCTATCAGTATTTTAACCGCACTTATTGGCGCGCCTTTATTTGGCATACTGGTTTATCGTTTAAAGCGAAATGGAGCGATGCGTGACTGATTTAATTAAAGTAAATGATCTTGCATTTGCCTATGAAAAAAACAACATGCTTTTTCAACATCTCAATTTTGCATTACAGGCAGGAGAGATTCTCGCCATTTTAGGGCAAAATGGTTGTGGTAAAAGTACCTTGTTAGAGCTATTACTTGGCATTCATCGTCCCTTACAAGGCAATATTCAGCTGAATGACTCGATAGGTTTTGTCCCGCAATTTTTTAGTGCGCCTTTTGCCTATTCGGTATTGGATATTGTGTTAATGGGGCGTTCAAACCATATTGCCACCTTTAGTAAGCCCAAACCGCAAGATATTGAGGTGGCGTTACAAGCGTTAGCTGATTTACAGTTGCAGCATTTAGCCGAGCAAGATTTTGCTTCACTTTCAGGAGGACAACGCCAGTTGATCTTGATTGCGCTCGCCATTGCGTCTGAATGTCGTTTAATGCTGTTAGATGAACCCACTTCCGCGCTTGATTTAGCCAATCAGGATGCGGTGCTATCACTTTTAAGACAATTAGCAAAAAAGCACGGCTTGGGAATTATTTTCACCACGCATCAACCTAACCATGCACAAGCAATTGCGGATAAAACACTTTTGATCAATCGAAATTTTATTCGCTTTGGACAAACGGATGAGATATTAACTTCTGAAAATCTGACCGCACTTTTTCATTTACCGATGATCGTTGAACAATCGCAATATCAACAGCAACCGTTTAGCCATTTTGTGCCGGTTTATGAGGTGTTGTTAGAAGGAAAGAGAGATGAATAAACTGACAATTTATAGTGCTGGAAGCTTTCGATATGCCTTATTGGAGCTGACTCGTGCATTCAAGCAATGTCATGAAGTGGAAATTGAATGTATATTGGGGCCCGCTGGGTTGTTGAAAACGCGCATAATGGAAGGGGCGTTAGCTGATCTTTTTATTAGTGCGAATTCAGAAAATGTATCGGCACTAGGGAGCCGAGTTTTTCAGCAGCAGGTGCTCACTTATAATCAACTTATGCTGACAACAAAAAATAAACCAGAATTTCAGCGAGATACCCTTGAGCTACTTTTTGATGATCAATATCGATTAGCCACCTCAACGCCAGTTTGTGATCCTTGCGGTGATTATACTTGGCAGCTTTTTGACCTTATTGAAAAAGATTATCCTGAACAAGGTAAAAGGTTAAAATCGAAGGCATTGAAATTGGTCGGAGGAACAGAAAATCAAGTTGTCATACCGCCAGGTGAAATGGCTTCACATTATCTCTTGAAAAACGATTATGCGGATATGATGTTGGGCTATGCGCATTATCAGACAAGATTAGAAAATTTGGGGATGCTTTGTCATGCATTGCCATCTGAATATGATATTCGCGCAGAGTATGTCCTTGCTATGCTGAATGATACCGAATTGACGCAGCGATTTTATCAATTTTTATTGAGCGAGCATGCACAAGACATTATTCGTAAGAATGGATTTAAAAATGATTAAACATTTAAGAGGAACTGCGTAATAATTCCTTGCTTTTATTGACTTCAATCGTTAAAATTCAGGCTCCTTGTCATCGCTGAGTTAGAGATCGGCGAATGATGTATTAATAACACTACCTTTTAGGAGTAAAAAATGTCTCTAAGTACTGAAAAAAAAGCAGCAATCGTTGCTGAATTTGGTCGCGATGCGAAAGATACTGGTTCTTCTGAAGTTCAAATCGCATTATTAACTGCACAAATCAACCACTTACAAGCTCACTTCGCTGAGCACAAAAAAGACCACCATGGTCGTCGTGGTTTATTACGTATGGTTTCTCGTCGTCGTAAACTTTTAGACTACTTAAAACGTACTGATCTTGCTTTATACCAAAGCACTATCGCTCGTTTAGGTTTACGTCGCTAATTTTTATTACGATAGTAAAAATAAAAGCCTTCGGATTACCGAGGGCTTTTTTATTTTCTGCATATTGGAAGATAAAAAAGCGGTCAAAAATTTGACCGCTCTTTTTTTAGTTATTAGTTCGCAATGCCTTTATGACGAAGCAATGCGTCTAATTGAGGTTCACGTCCACGGAAGCGTTTGAATAATACCATTGGTTCTTCAGAGCCGCCGCGAGTGAGAATTTCATCCAAGAAAGATTTACCGGTAACTGGATTGAAAATTCCTTCTTCTTCAAAGCGAGAGAAGGCATCTGCAGATAACACTTCAGCCCATAAGTAGCTGTAATAACCGGCTGCGTAACCGCCAGCAAAGATATGGCTAAAGCTATGTGGTGTTCTTGCCCATTCAACGCCTTTAATTACGGCAACTTTATCTTTCACTGCTTTTAAGGTATCAAGTACTTGATTAGCTTTGCCTGGTTCAAAAGTATGATGAAGGATAAAATCAAACAAGCCAAATTCAAGCTGACGTAACACAAACATCGCTGCTTGGTAGTTTTTCGCTTTGAGAAGTTGATTTAATTTTTCTTCTGGTAACGGTTCGTGCGTTTCAAAGTGACCAGAGATAAAATCAAGGGCTTCTTTTTCCCAACACCAGTTTTCCATAAATTGACTTGGAAGTTCTACGGCATCCCAAGGAACCCCATTGATACCCGCAACATCTGGTACGTCAACTTTGGTGAGCATATGGTGAATGCCGTGACCAAACTCATGGAAGAGAGTCGTGACTTCATCATGGGTGAATAGTGCAGGTTTATCACCAATAGGCGCGTTGAAGTTACACGTTAAATAGGCAACAGGTTTTTGAATTGAACCGTCGGCATTGCGTTTTCTGCCGATACAATCATCCATCCATGCGCCGCCACGTTTATTTTCACGCGCATAAAGATCGAGATAGAAACTACCACGTACTTCATCAGTTTCATCAATTAAATCAAAGAAACGCACATCTTTATGCCAAGTATCTACGCCAAAACGTTCAACTGCACGAATATTAAAAATACGTTTAATTAATTCAAATAAGCCCGAAATAACGCGATCTTCAGGGAAATAAGGACGAAGTTCTTCATCATTGATCGCATATAAATGTTGTTTTTGTTTTTCGGAATAGAAACTGATATCCCAAGGCGCAAGTTCAGTGACGCCAAATTCTTTTTCACAATAAGCTTTGAGTTCAGCTAATTCTTTCTCACCTTGTGCTTTTGAACGATACGCAAGGTTATTTAAGAAATCTAACACTTGTTGTGGATTTTCAGCCATTTTAGTGGCAAGTGAACGTTCAGTGTACGTATTGAAACCTAGCAATTTAGCTAATTCCACGCGTAACGTCATGATTTCTTCAATAATCGCGGTGTTATCCCATTTGCCTGCATTTGGACCTTGATCAGAAGCGCGAGTCGCATAAGCACGATACATTTCTTCGCGTAATGCCGCATTTTCACAATAGGTCATGATAGGCAAATAACTTGGGATTTCTAGCGTAAAGCGATAGCCTTTTAAGCCTTTGCTTTCAGCAGATTGTTTTGCTGCAAGTAATGCAGATTCAGGAAGACCTGCTAATTCACTTTCATCTTCAATGACTTTTTCCCAACCCATGGTGGCATCGAGTACATTATTGCTAAATTGTGCGCTTAATTCTGATAAGCGAGCAACAATCTCACCATAACGTTTTTGTTTTTCTTCAGATAAACCGATACCTGAAAGCTCAAAATCACGTAGTGCATTTTCAATGGCTTTCTTTTGCGCCACTGAATAAGTGGCAAATTCAGGACTATTTTTTAAGGCTAAATAAGCATTGTATAAGCCTTTGTGTTGGCCTACCCAAGTGCTGTATTCAGAGAGTAGTGGTAAGCAGGCTTGATACGCATCACGTAATTTAGGACTGTTTTTAACTGAATTTAAATGGGAGATGGGTGACCAAGCACGGCTTAGGTGTTCGCCTGCTTCAGAAAGCGGTTCAATAAAATTTTCCCAAGTAAAGTGCGGTTGTTTTAAAACTTGTTCAATGGCTTGACGATTTTCTTCGATGAGTTCTTGGATTGCCGGTTGAATATGTTCTGGTTTGATTTGAGAAAATGGAGGTAAGCCTTCAATATGAAGTAATGGATTAGACATAAATATTCCTTTTGCTAACTGTTTCTTTAGTAAATTGCGACAAATTCTATAATATCAAGGTTGAAAAATCTAAAAAATCAGTAATAATTGCGTATCACTTTTATTTAGGGTTTATGATGAACGGCGCTTCCTTTTTTTCTATTATCATTTTTTCTGGCATCATTGCTCTTGCGATCGTTATAGGTGTTATTTCACTTAAGTTTTTCCCAAAAACTTCTTTAACCAAGGCTATGTATGTTGTTCTTGGATGCATTTCTTTAATATTAGGCGTTATTGGTATTTTTTTACCTATTCTTCCGACAACACCTTTTTTACTGCTTACACTTTATTCTTTTGCGAAAGGTTCTTCTCGTTTAGAACAATGGTTTTTAGGGACGAAGCTTTATCAAAAGCACCTAAAATCCTTTAATGAACGTCGTGCATTGACGAAAAAAGCAAAAATTTCTATTCTAACCTTTTCAACCACAATGCTTTTAATTGGCTTTTACTTTACCCCAAGCGTTGTGGGTCGAACGATCAT
>CABSXY010000063.1 GCA_902481695.1 uncultured Haemophilus sp.
GATGCCGCTAATACCGATTGAGGTGTGGTAGCAAGTGCGGTTGAAATTGCGGTAGTTTTTAATAATTGGCGACGAGAAAGACGCAACATATTATTTTCCTTGTGCAATTTCCGCATCGAGTTCAGCGATGCGTTTTTCCATCAAATCGTGGCAGTAAGAGGCGAGTTCGCGTACATTGTCTTTTGTGTAGGATGAAGTATCAATCGGATCCATCATTTCACAAATCACCTTGCCGTTATCCCAACGATTTAAATCAATTTTGTTATGTGTCGTCGAGCACACCACCGGCACGATTGGTACGCCAGCTGCAATCGCTGCATGGAATGCGCCTGTTTTGAATGGTAATAAACCACGACCACGGCTACGAGTGCCTTCAGGGAACATCCAAATTGACAGGTTGTCTTTATTGATACGACGAGCAAGCTCAGTCATGGTGCTGTGTGCTTTAGAGCGATTTTCACGATCTAAGAAAATATTGCCCGTTACCCAATATAAAATGCCGAAAAAAGGAATCCAAATTAAGCTTTTTTTACCTACACTTACCGTGCGAGGCAATACCATGTAAGAGATGGTTACCATATCGAAATTATTTTGGTGGTTACCGATATAAATACAACGCGGCATATTCTCTTTATTTTGTGGAAAACGGTGTTCTACTTCTAAGCCAAATAATGGATATAAGCGACCAAACCAGCGAGCCATAACGCCCACATTGCTTGGATTTTTGAAACGAATAAAGGAATAGATTGTACCGAGCACACAAATTAAAATACAACAAAGTGCAACGATGAGAATTCTGGCGATTTTTAACATAGAAAATACCTAATTAAAATTTTTGGAAAGTATAGCAAATTACACAAAAATGTGTGCTAATCTAATGAAAAAAATGACGGAATAGTTATGAAACCCATTTATTTTATTGCAGATCTTCATTTGAGCGAAACGCATCCAGAATTAACCGCACTTTTTAATGATTTTATGTAAAACAAGGCACAAGAAGCCCAAGCGGTTTATATTTTGGGGGATCTTTTTGATTTTTGGATTGGTGATGATGAGACCTCACCTTTAATCTCACAAGTAAAACAGTTGATTAAAAACCTGACAGAAAAGGGCATTGCTTGTTATTTCATTCACGGTAATCGAGATTTTCTGCTGGGGAAAAAATTTGCACAAGATTGTGGTTTAACGTTATTGCCGGACTATCATTGTGTTGATCTCTATGGTGTGAAAACCTTAATTTGCCACGGTGACACCTTATGTATTGATGATGTGAAATATCAACAATTTCGCCGAAAAGTACATCAAAAATGGCGACAAAAATTGTTTTTATGTTTGCCATTAAAAGTGCGGTTAAAAATTGCAGAGAAAATTCGCGCAAAAAGCAAAGAAGATAAGCAATATAAGTCGCTGGATATCATGGATGTGAATTTAGCGTTTACGGCACAAACAGTGAAAGAATTTGGTGTAGAACGGTTAATTCACGGTCATACACATCAAGAAGCTATCCATCAGGAAAAAGAGTACACGCGAATTGTGTTAGGCGATTGGCGAAAGGATTATGCCTCAATTTTGGAAGTGACAGAAAACGGTTATCGGTTTATTTAAACAAAAAGCACAGGATTAAACCTGTGCTTTTTTGTATTAAAACGTGCTGATTTTCAACCGCACTTTATTCTACGGTTACCGATTTCGCTAAGTTACGAGGTTGGTCCACGTCGGTTCCTTTAATTAATGCCACATGGTATGACAATAATTGCATTGGAACGGTGTAGAAAATTGGCGCAATAATTTCATTCACTTTTGGCATGGTGATGATTTTCATGCCTTCGCTTGGTGTGAAGCCCGCTTCTTTATCAGCGAACACATAAAGCTGACCACCACGTGCGCGTACCTCTTCAATGTTTGATTTCACTTTTTCAAGCAATTCATTGTTTGGTGCAACCACGATAACCGGCATATCTGCATCGATTAAGGCTAATGGACCGTGTTTTAATTCACCTGCCGCATAAGCTTCAGCATGGATATAAGAAATTTCTTTTAATTTCAATGAAGCTTCCATTGCGATAGGGTAGAACTCACCACGACCTAAGAAAAGCGCATGGTTTTTCTCTGCGAAGTCTTCTGCTAATGCTTCGATGTCTTTATCAAACGCAAGGGCTTTTTCAACTTCAGCCGGAAGTGATTGTAACGCTTTTACAATTTCAACCTCTTGTTCGTTTGAGATATTACCTTTTACTTTACCAATCGCGGTCACCAACATTAATAATGCGGCCAACTGAGTGGTAAACGCTTTGGTTGATGCCACACCGACTTCAACGCCTGCACGTGTCATGAAAGCAAGATCAGATTCGCGTACTAAAGATGAACTTGATACGTTACAGATCGTTAAGGCAGCCATGTAACCTTTTTCTTTTGCAAGACGAAGTGCCGCAAGGGTATCCGCTGTTTCACCTGATTGAGAGATAGTCACTAACAAGCTATTCGGACGAGTCACGAATTTGCGATAGCGGAATTCAGACGCGATTTCAACATCACAGCTCACGCCAGCAAGTGCTTCGAACCAGTAACGAGCAGTCATCCCTGCATTATAAGAGGTACCACAAGCCACAATTTGAATGTGTTCAACTTTTTCTAAAATTTCAGCTGCGCCATTACCAATAGCATCCACAATCACGTTGTTATGAAGGATACGTCCTTCCATGGTGTTGATTAATGCATTTGGTTGCTCATAGATTTCTTTTTGCATGAAATGGCGGAATTTGCCTTTTTCTGCTGCATCATTTTCAAGGTTAGACTCGTGTACTTCACGTTCTACTTTTTGACCATTCGCATCGTAAATATCCACAGTGCGACGTGTGATTTCTGCGATATCGCCTTCCTCTAAATAGATGAAACGACGAGTTACGCTTAATAGCGCAAGTTGGTCAGATGCCAGGAAGTTTTCACCAATTCCTAAACCAATTACTAATGGGCTGCCTGAACGCGCTGCCACTAAATGTTCTGGATGTTCACGATCTAGTACAACCATGCCGTATGCACCAGTAAGTTGTTTTACGGTTTTTTGGACAGCTTCAAGAAGATTTGAGGCGGTACGCATTTCCCAGTTAACAAGGTGTGCAATTACTTCGGTATCGGTTTGAGAATTAAACACATAACCACGTGATTTAAGTAATTCACGTAATTCTTCGTGGTTTTCGATGATGCCGTTATGGACGACAGCAAAGTTGCCTGAAGTATGCGGGTGAGCATTGGCTTCAGACGGTTCACCATGAGTTGCCCAACGGGTGTGTGCAATCCCTGTACCACCAATTAATGGTTTTACCGCAACGGCTTCATCAAGGGCTTTTACTTTACCCAAGCAGCGCACGCGGTGTAATTCATGGTTTGGATCCACAACAGCCACACCCGCTGAGTCGTAACCACGATACTCTAAGCGGTGTAAACCATTAATTAAAATTTCTGCTACATCACGTTGTGCTACCGCACCAACAATACCACACATAGTTTTTCCTTATTTACTAAAATTAAAAGTCTTGTTTTTCTGACCGCACTTTATGCTACATCCACACAAATCACTTCCACGCCTTGCGCCACTATAGCTTCTTTGTCGGCCTGAGATAATTTGTTATCGGTAATCAGCACATCAATTTGCTGCCAGGTTAATTCCACATTTGGCATTTTTCTGCCAATTTTTTGTGACTCCACCATTACAATCACTTCGCGAGATACCTCAGCCATCACCTGGCTTAAGCGAACCAACTCATTAAATGTTGTTGTACCACGTTCTAAATCAATGCCATCGGCACCAATAAATAATTGGTCAAAGTCATAAGAACGTAGCACTTGCTCGGCAATATTACCTTGGAAGGATTCAGAACGCGTGTCCCAAGTGCCTCCCGTCATTAAGAGTGTCGGTTCATTTTCGAGTGAACGTAATGCGGTGGCCACCGAAAGCGAATTCGTCATCACAACCAAGCCTTGCTTGCGATTAAGTTGTTTAATCAAAGCGGCGGTTGTGCTGCCACTATCCACAATAATGCGGTTGTGATCACGAATACGTTCTGCGGCTGCCTTTGCTAAGACTAACTTTCGTTGCGAAAGTTCATCATCTTGTTCTTCTTCGATGATTTCTTGTGGCATTAAAATGGCACCACCGTATTTACGAAGAAGGAAACCATTACTTTCTAATGCCGTGAGATCTTTTCGAATCGTCACTTCAGAGGTGTCAAATAACTGTACGAGTTGCTCTACACTAACTTCACCTTGTTCTTGCAGAAGTTGCATGATGGCATGTCTGCGTTGTTGGGTATTTCGGTGTTGAATGTTTCGTTTCATTATTTATATCCCGTAATAAGTTTCGGTTCGGAATTATATCGGCAAAATGATGATTGTAAAGTTAAAATTTAGGCAACAAAAAACCCTGACAAAGCAGGGTTCAATTAAAATCCGTTTTAAGACAAATTATTTGATTGCGTCTTTTAATGCTTTACCAGATACGAAAGCTGGAACTTTAGATGCTGCGATTTTGATTTCTGCACCAGTTTGTGGGTTACGGCCAGTACGAGCTGCGCGTTTGTTCACTTTGAATGTACCGAAACCAATTAATTGTACAGGTTCACCTTTTTTAAGGCTGCCAGTGATCGCTGCTAGAGTAGCTTCTAATGCAGCTTTAGCTTGTTTTTTGTTTAATTCAGCTGCACTTGCAATTGCATCGATTAAATCTGTTTTGTTCATAAATTTGTACCTTCTGTTAAATTAAAATTGACTCTATTTAAATAAGCGTAGCTTTTAACTGCTACGGCTTGGCAAAGTCTAATCTAACTGAGCAGGAAATAAAAGCTCGATTTGTAAAAATTGTGACAAATCTCACGTTATTGCTCAATTTTTATACCAATGTTGGAGATTCCCTCCTGTTTGATCTCGTTTCGGAGGGATAAAATCAAGTCTACATCGCGTTTTTCGCAGTCTTTGAGTAGTCGATAGATTTGCCATTGAAGGTCAAGTTCTTCTTCAATTTCTTCACGAGCTTTTAGCTCGGTCTCAGAAAGATCACGATTTTCTTGTGTTTCTAACAAAGAACAAACCGTGCCTAACGAAATTTGGCTGATTTGAATCGCTTTTTCGAGGGTCTCGCCTGCGATAATCGCATGCAATAATTCACCTAACGCTTCACAAGCATCGAGAGCGGGGACCACACCAAAAAAGTCATAATCATTCACATCAGGAATGATTTCTTCGAGCTTCTCTAATTGGCTTTCGAAATTAATCTTTGCCTCTTTAACCGTTAGAAACTCCCACACTAAGTTTAAAATGTTGTGATAGGTTTTGTCTGCAGGCTTTTGTTCAGTCATTTGGCAGAATAGGGCAAAGTTAGGTGCCATACGCTCGCATAAGCAAGCCATAAAGGTCAGATGTTGCCAGCTTTCGAGATTTTCGAGACGCTTGTGAATCGGATTTCGCATTTTTTTCTCGCTTATTTATGATAGGCTTTAGAGAACTCATGAATTGTATCCACGAAGATTTTTGGTGCACTTTCAGGCACATCTTGGTGAATACCATGACCTAAATTAAATACATGGCCGCTGCCTTGACCAAAATCAGCTAAAATTGACCGCACTTCTTGCTCAATACGCTCAGCTGGTGCATATAACACGCTTGGATCCATATTGCCTTGTAGTGCCACTTTATGGCCTACGCGTGCTTTTGCATCAGCCAAATTAACGGTCCAGTCTAGTCCTAGCGCATCACAGCCCGTATTCGCCATGGCTTCTAACCATAACCCGCCGCCTTTAGTAAATAAAGTCACCGGCACTTTACGGCCATCGTGTTCACGAATTAAACCATCGACGATTTTGTGCATATATTGCAAAGAGAAGTCTAAATATTCACGATGACCTAACACGCCGCCCCAAGTATCAAATACCATGACGGCTTGTGCACCGGCTTTGATCTGAGCGTTTAAGTATAAAATCACGGAATCCGCCACTTTATCTAATAAAAGATGCAAAGTTTGCGGTTCGGCATACATCATTTTTTTGATTTTATTGAAGGTTTTGCTGCTACCACCTTCAACCATATAAGTTGCCAGTGTCCACGGGCTACCAGAGAAACCAATCAGTGGCACTTCGCCTTTTAGTTCGCGACGAATTGTGCGAACAGCATTCATCACATATTGAAGTTCGCCTTCAGGGTCAGGAATCGGTAAATTTTCGACCGCACTTTTATTTTCAATTGGACGGGCAAATTTCGGGCCTTCACCTGCACCAAAACTTAAGCCTAAGCCCATTGCATCAGGAATAGTTAAAATATCTGAGAACAAAATAGCTGCGTCTAAAGCATAGCGACGAAGTGGCTGTAAGGTAACTTCACAAGCTAAATCCGCATTGCGGCAAAGAGACATAAAATCGCCCGCTTCTGCACGTGTTGCTTTATATTCAGGCAAATAGCGTCCTGCTTGGCGCATCATCCATACGGGGGTCATATCCACTGGTTCACGTAATAAGGCTTTTAAATAACGATCATTTTTTAATTCAGACATGGACTTTCCTTTATTTATTTTGTTCCGCTTTGCAAAGCTCAAGCGTAGCATTAATTAATTTGAGTGCGATAGTACCTGTTGGCGGTAATTCTGGCAAGGGGGCAGCGCTAGAAAACCATTGTGCATCATGCAGTTCTGTTTCTTGCAGTTGAATTTCTCCGCTGTCGTAATCAGCTAAAAAGCCCACCATTTGTGAATTAGGGAATGCCCAAGGTTGGCTCCCGAAATAGCGAATATTCTTCACGCGAATACCAGTTTCTTCAAACACTTCACGATGAACGGCATCTTCGAAGGTTTCACCCACTTCCACAAAACCGGCTAGCGTGGTGTAAATACCTGCTTTGCCTGGCGTGTAATGGCGTTTATGGTTGGCTAATAAAATCTCTGTGCCACGGCGAACGGCGACAATAATCGAAGGGCAAATAACTGGGTAAGTACGATAGCCACAACTTGTGCATTGAACCGCTAGCTCATCGTGAGTTTGTTCCGCTTTTTGACCGCACTTTCCGCAGAATTGGTGGGTTTTCAAAAAATGATTGATTTCCACGCCTCGGCTTAACAAATGAAAATCTTCAGTCGGTAAAGACAACAAACTCCGTAGGGAAAGGTATTCTCGTTCATCTTGATCATTTTCTGCCACAAGCCATAAAGGTTGTGATTTCCATTTCCCGAGCAACATTGCTTTTTGCGTTGTGAGGCCGAGTTCCTTTGCTGTTCCGAAAGGCAGATCATTTTCCTGCCAATAAAGTGTCGATCCTTTGGTGAACAGCCAATATCCCTTATCTTCGGGCTGAATTGCTTTCATATTTTTCTCTTTTTGTTTCAAAAGTGCGGTCATTATAAAAGGGATTTTTCGGAAAAACGAATTTAATTTCTGTGATAAAAATAGCTAGTCAGTTTTCGTTGTGCTACAGTAGCAACCTGTTTTTCTCTTTAAAATTAGGAATGACAAATGTCTTTTTTCTCTTTTGCTTTTTTAGAAAATGCGATGTCTTTTGAAGGTTATTTTAAATATATCGCCATTTTTGTCTCGTTAGGCGCATTGCTTGTGGTGACAAGCTTATATTTACGTCATCGGTTACAAACCAAATATCGCGATCTCAGTATTATCTTTCTTTTATTAATTATTTTCTTGCTCGGTGTGCAATATAAGCAATATGAGCAAAATGAAGTCTATGCAGCTGATATCTCTAGCGTGGTGACATTTTTAAATTCGGTGAAAGATAGTCAAAATTTACAGAAAGAAGATATTCGTACCAATAGCCGTACATTAATGAACGGCATGATTTTAAATATTCGGGATCAGTATTTCGAAGTCCATTTTAATAATGATTTTTCAGCGTATACCTTATCCCCAATTAACTTAGTAAACCCTAATGTTACTGTGATTGATAAGGAGGATAAATAATGGATGGCTACACATTATTAGGCTTGAAATTGGCCATGGGTATTATTGGACTGGTACTCCAAATTAACTTAATGGGAAAAGGTAACCTTGCACCGACTTCCGCGATGGATCAGGTACAAAACTATGTGCTAGGTGGCATTATTGGTGGTGTGATTTATAGCGATAGTATTGGGGTATTCCAGTTCTCTCTCGTGCTCGTGCTTTGGACATTATTGGTTTTTACCCTCCGTTTTATCAAAAATCATAACAAATTAGTTAAATCTTTGATTGATGGTAAACCTGTTTGGGTGATTTCAAACGGCAAGGTAAAAACTGCTGAATGTATGAAAAACAGTATTACTGCTAATGACCTCATGTTTAAGTTACGTGCTGCCGGTATTTATGAAATCAAAACGGTTAAACGTGCGGTATTTGAACAAAATGGACAACTTTCGATTATTCGATACGGTGATGATGATTTACGTTATCCATTAATTATTGATGGACAATTAGATGATGATGTTTTAGAAATTATTGATCGTGATGAAGAATGGGTTAAAGCTGAGTTAGAAAAACAGAACCTGACGATTGAGCAAGTGTATATTGGCGAATACTTGAATGGTCAGTTAGTGGCACATTCATATGAAAACAAATAAAAGAGACCGCACCTTAAAAGTGCGGTCTTTTTTTCGCTCATTTTAACCGACAACAAAAGGTAAATAACCTGCTCGGATAGCAAAAGGAATCGAAGTAATAATTACACCGAGTACCAATACAAGTACTAGCAATGCTTTACCGCCCCATACCCGATATGGCAAGTTTGGATGAATTGAGCGTGCTTTCCAAACTAATGCTACCGGTAAAACCACTGCGTAGAACGCGAACATTTGACCAGCATAACCCAGAGCGAGAATAAAACCTTCCGGATAGAAAAGGGAGAAAAGCACTGGGGGAATAAAGGTCATTAAACCTAATGAAATACGCCCTGCATGAATATCAAAAGATTGTTTGAGTAAGTCTTCGATACATTCTAATAAACCTAATGCCACCCCTAAGAATGAAGTGACCAATGCTAAAGTGGAGAAGGTTTTTACCGCATTCGCAATAATTGGGCTTTGGGTGATTTCTAAGGTTGCTTTCACCAAGCCATTTAACGTGGCGTCTTCACGTAAAATTTGTAAAAACTCATTTTGGCTGAGTAAGCCGTGCGTCGAAAGCTGCCATAAAAAGTAAGCAAATAATGTGATGCCAGAACCCACTAAAATCGCAATGCGTAAGGATTTCACATTACCGTCTAAGTATTTATTTAAACTTGGAATGGAACCATGGAAACCAAATGCGGTGAAAAATACAGGGCTTGCAGAAATAATTAAGGCGTTATCAATTGGCATCGCCATTAAGTTATCAAATTTGATGTTAGGTAGCATTAACGCAAGCACTAAGATAAAAGCAGCAATCATCACAAAGAATAACACGCGATT
>CABSXY010000064.1 GCA_902481695.1 uncultured Haemophilus sp.
GAGTTCACCACCGCAATAATCGGTTTACCAAAGTCATTTTCTTTCATCCCTGTTGCACGCCATAAAGCACGTGCACCCGCCATATTACGACCTTGTGTACTGGTCGCTGAACGTAGTTTTGGCATAAATAATCTCTCCAAGTAAATTTTTGTTAAAGTTTGTTATGTTGTTTAATTTCTTCGTTAATGAATACTGCCAAATCTCCCCTGCCCCTCTTTGCTAAAGAGGGGAAAATCTTTAGTTAATCGGCAACAATTTTGTCACTTTCATTTTAGCGATACTAAATTATTAACGCTAATATTAAATTTTATCTCATTTTAATCCCCTCTTTAGCAAAGAGGGGTAGGGGAGATTTGGCAGAAGATAATACGAAGAAATTATTCGATAAAATTAAGTTTATAAATGCAATTATTTAGATAAAGAGCCTACCGATTAAAATAAAAGTGCGGTCAGATTTTACAGTGATTTTTAACCGCACTTTATTGCTATTTAGCGGAATAGACATAAATCAATGAATCCACTTCGTTCATTCAGACAACCTATCATAGCAACCGGAATCCACAATGGAGCCGTTAAGATTATTAGTGGCGCCGTAAGTATATTTTCACCAGTGTCCGAAAGGCTATATGATTTACTGGTGGTATAAGTCGTACGATAAACTGTCGCCATAATAGGCTTTGTCAGTTTATATTTTGCTAGTAATTCATCATGATTTTTATATTCTTGGATAATACCATCTGCCTTGTACGTTTTAATATAAAAAACATCAAGTTGAGATGAAATACCAAAATCTTCTTTTATCCCTTGTTTAATCTTGTCTTTTGCTTGAGATGCTTGTGTAAAATTAAATTGACTGACTAGTTCATCCTGTTGTTTTTTCGTTAATTTATCTGCTTTAACAAGCACTTTTAAGAATGATGAAGCCCATTGCTTTTTATCTTCATCTAAATATATATAAAGTTTAGGTGATACTTTTTCTATTGATTTTGCATGGGGGCTATTAAGGAATGTCGATAAATTAGAAACGTCTTGCCCTTTAAATTCAAAACTTTCTTTATCAGTAAAAACAAAAAGTCTGCCATCTTGGCTAAACATAAACATCTGAATTTGTTCTTTACTTGACGTCACATTAGACTCTGTATTTTTATCTACACTACATGCTGACAAACAAAATAATGAACACAACATTATGAATGATAAGAGCTTTTTCATTTTTAAGTTCCTTTACTTAATTTCAATCACATCTGGCAGTTTAGCCAATTGATTCACCAACAAATCAAAAGTGCGGTCAGATTTTACAGTGATTTTTAACTGCACTTGGGTGTCTACCAAGATCATATCCATATTAGTCACAGTAAAGCCACGTAAACGAATAACGCGTAATATCCGTTCTAATACTTCCGGACGATGTTGAGCAGTCAATTCAAAAGTATATTGATTCATCTTAAATTTCCTCCAACATATCGGCATTACACGCACCTGGTGGGACTAATGGCCACACACATTCTTCAGGTGGAATGCATACTTGTAGTAAATAAGCGGTTTCGCTATTTAATAAGCGATTAAGTGCTTCATCCACCTCATCAGCACGCTCAATGCGTTCAGTTGGAATATCGAAGGCTTTCGCCAGCATCACGAAATCAGGGTTATCTTCTAAAATGGTTTCTGAACGGCGTTTGTTCCAGAAAAGGTCTTGCCATTGACGCACCATACCAAGGCGTTGGTTATCTAACAGCAAAATTTTCACTGGTAATTTGCCGCGTTTGATTGAGCCTAATTCTTGAATGTTCATCATCAATGAACCATCACCCGTCACTAAAATCACTTCATCATGAGGGCGTGCTTTTTTCGCGCCTACCGCTGCTGGTAAACCAAATCCCATGGTGCCGAACCCCGCAGAGGTAATATAGTTTTCTGGGGCGAAATGGCGCATATGTTGTGCAGACCACATTTGATGTTGACCCACATCGGTGCAAATCACCGCATTTTGAGGTTTACGCTGTGAAAGCGTGTTGAGCAACGACCAAGGATCAATTGGTCGGTTGCCTGCATTGTCAATATAAGTGAAATCGAGTTTGGCTTTCAATGCTTGAATGTGTGCTCGCCAATCATCAATCGCAAGCGGGATACTTAAAGCCTCTAAGGCTTGAATTAAATCACCTTGAAGGGCGACATTTGCTACACGGAGTTTGTTGATTTCTGCTGCATCAATATCACAATGGATCACTTTCGCGTGTGGTGCAAAACTATCTAATTTACCGGTCACACGGT
Source organism: uncultured Haemophilus sp. (assembly GCA_902481695.1). Lineage (GTDB taxonomy): Bacteria > Pseudomonadota > Gammaproteobacteria > Enterobacterales > Pasteurellaceae > Haemophilus_D. Next base: position 2,272 of record CABSXY010000064.1, read on the forward strand.
CATCAAAACGCGCACCGCACACTAACAATAAATCACATTCTTGTACGGCAACATTTGCGGCTCTTGTGCCATGCATACCAATCATACCCATATAAACGGGATCGGTTGGGTCAATTGAACCTAAACCTTTCAATGTTGAAACGGATGGCATTTTGGTGATTTGTAGGAATTTTTTGACCGCTTGTGTGGCTTTCGCCATACCTACACCACCACCTACATAAAGCACTGGTTTTTTCGCTTGTGCCAATAATGCTTTTGCTTCCGCTAATTTTAATTCTGAAAGTGCGGTTGGTTTTACGATAGGTTTGACAATAGGTTTGATATGTTCAGGTACATCGCTCACTTGGATGTTGCGAGGTACATCGATGAGAACGGGGCCAGGTCTGCCACTTTGTGCAATTTGGAAAGCAGAGGCAATAATTTCGGGGAGTTCTTCGATGGATTGCACAATGTAGCTGTGCTTGGTGCAAGCAAGAGATAAACCTAAAACATCGGCTTCTTGGAAAGCATCGGTACCGATAAGGGGAGCTGCCACTTGGCCAGTAAATGCCACGATTGGTACAGAGTCAGCAAAGGCATCGCCTAAACCAGTAATTAAATTGGTGGCACCTGGGCCAGAGGTTGCCACACAAACGCCAACTTTGCCAGTAGAGCGCGCATAACCAATCGCGGCTATTGCAGCACCTTGTTCATTACGACAAAGGAGATGGTCAAGACCTGAGTCATAGATGGCATCATAGGTTGGCATGATTGCCCCGCCTGGGTAGCCGAAAAGATCGGTTACACCGTGCGCTTTTAAACATTCGATAATGAGTTGTGCGCCTGTCATGTTGCTTCCCGTTTTTATGATTATTAAATAATTTTATGAATATTGAAGTTTTGCATTGTAGCGGAATTTTTCGCCTTTGGTTAGGTTTTCGCGAAAAAACAAACGAAAAAAACACGATAACCAAGATTATCGTGTTTTTTATGAAAAGTACGGTCAGAAAACGCAATGTTTTCTGCACGTAAAATTAGAAGCCTGCTTGTTTTTCTAATTGTTCAACAAGCGCATCGTCTAAGCCTAATGCTTGTGCTAAATCTGCTAAGAAAATGATTTCTTTGCGAGATAAATCTTTGCTTACTAAACGAGCTGCTAAATACACATTGCTTGCAAGTGCAGTATCATTACCTACAAGACGTGCAATCTCGTTGATAGAAATTGGATTTTGGATTTCTTGTTCAAGCCATTGCGCTAATTCAGGGTTGTTACCCGCTTCGTTTGCGATAGTTTGTTTTTCATCTTCAGTGATTTCACCATCTGCTGCCGCTGCGGCGATCATAGTACGTAAAATTAATTCACCCGCATCAACATGGCTTGATGAATTTAATACATCAAACGCATTTTCTGAAATGTTTGGTTGGCTATTTTGTTGGGATTTTTGATAATTTTGGTACGCTTGGTAAGCAAGGTTACCTAATACAGCAAGTGAGCCTAATTTTGCTAAGCTTGCGCCACCGCTACGACCTAAAATCATTGATAAAATACCGCCTAACGCAGCACCTCCCCCTACTTTGGTGAGAGAGTCGATTGTTTGGTTGCCGGTTTCAAGTTTGCTTGCAGAGTTTTTAGCCACATCTAAAACTTGATTTAAAATGCTGTTGAGATCCATAAATGTTTCCTTTTGGTTGTTAATAGAGATTAAATTCGGCCTTTAGACAGTGATTTTTAAAAAAAATTCATTATTTTTAACCGCACTTTAAATCAAATTCTTGACTCGGTTTTAGAATTCATTATATTGAAATCTTTCTTCATTCAAAAGGAACTTAATATGACGCAGTCAAACGCAAAGCGTGAGACCTTCTCTGGTCGGAAAGCATTTATTATGGCGGCGATTGGATCCGCTGTTGGCTTAGGAAACATCTGGCGTTTCCCTTACACCACTTATGAAAACGGTGGCGGTGCATTTATTATCCCTTACCTTATTGCACTTTTAACCGCTGGTATTCCATTGCTTTTCTTAGATTACGCAATCGGTCATCGCCATCGTGGTGGTGCACCACTTTCTTATCGTCGTTTTAACCCGCACTTTGAAGTGTTTGGTTGGTGGCAGGTGATGGTGAACGTCATTATCGGGCTTTACTACGCAGTGGTATTAGGTTGGGCGGCAAGCTATACCTATTTCTCACTTAATTCTGCTTGGGGCGACCAACCAATTGATTTCTTCCTACATGAATTCTTAAAAATGGGCGATATCAGCAATGGTGTGAGCTTTGAGTTTGTTGGCATGGTAACTGGCCCATTAATTGCTGTGTGGTTGGTGGCGTTAGGTGTGCTTTCTTTAGGTATTCAAAAAGGGATTTCTAAATCTTCAGATATCTTAATGCCTGTTTTAGTGGTGATGTTTGTGGCGTTGGTAGTTTATTCTTTATTCTTACCAGGTGCAGAAAAAGGCTTAAACGCACTATTTACACCGGACTGGTCAAAACTCTCTAATCCGAGCGTGTGGATTGCGGCTTATGGTCAAATCTTCTTCTCTCTTTCCATCTGTTTCGGGATTATGATTACGTATGCATCGTACTTGAAAAAAGATTCAGATTTAACAGGTAGCGGTTTAGTTGTTGGTTTTGCGAACTCAAGTTTTGAAGTGCTTGCTGGTATCGGTGTATTTGCGGCATTAGGTTTCATCGCAACCGCGCAAGGTGTAGAAGTGAGCGAAGTGGCAAAAGGAGGTATTGGTTTAGCCTTCTTTGCATTCCCAACTATTATTAACAAAGCACCATTCGGTGAAGTATTAGGGGTATTATTCTTCGGTTCATTAACCTTTGCGGCATTAACCTCATTTATCTCTGTTATTGAAGTAATTATTTCAGCGATTCAAGATAAACTCCGTTTACGTCGAGCAAAAGCGACCTTTGTTGTTGGTTTACCAATGATGGTGGTTTCTGTCATTTTATTTGGTACAACAACCGGCTTACCTATGCTTGATGTATTCGATAAATTTGTGAACTACTTCGGTATTGTAGCAGTGGCATTTGTTTCATTAATTGTGATTGTAGCAAATGAAAAACTAGGTTTATTAGGCAACCACTTAAATCAAAGCTCTTCATTCAAAGTCGGTTTCCTATGGCGTTTATGTATTGTCATCACAACCGGTATTCTTGCCTTTATGTTATTCAGTGAGGGTGCGAAAGTATTTACAGAAGGTTATGAAGGCTATCCAAGCTGGTTTGTAAATATCTTTGGTTGGGGTATGGCAATTTCGCTAGTGGTGGTTTCGTTCATTCTTTCTCGTTTAAAATGGAAAAATGAAGACAACTTCAAGCTTGAAGAAAAAGGAGAATAAAGATGACAAGTATTGCAATTACAATGATGATTGTGGCGCTTTTAGTGATTTGGGGCGGCTTGATCTTTTCCTTAGTCAGACTTCCAAAAGAAGAAAAATAAGGTCAAAATTGACCGCACTTTGAAATAAGTAGGGCGTGCTGAGCACGCCCTTTTTTGTTATTTCGATAAATCGATTTGATATACCGCAAATCCCACTTCATCGGTGCCGACTTTCTTCATTGGGCATTGCGCATTGTCTTGAATAAATTTCGCTGCTTGTTCGCTTGGCGAGGTTTCAAAACGCACATCTAATTTATCGTTACCTTTAATCGGTGCAAAACGCCAGTTTTTATCCGCACTAGGGTTTACATGGCCATTTTTTTCGCTTTCTGCTTTGATGTAATCTGCAAGAATTTGGCGGTTTTCATCAGGAGAAGCGTAAACAATGTGCGCATCGCCAGTGCCTGGGAATTTATTACCGTAAGCACGATAGTTGTTAGTTGCAATTAAAAATTCTGCTTTTGGATCAACTGGTTTACCTTGGTAGGTTAAATTCACTACACGGTGTGAGTTCGGGTTAATCAATTTACATTCGCCGTCATAACGCGGTGGTTGAGTCAGGTCGAATTCATAATTTACGCCGTCAATTACATCGTAGTTATAAGTACGGAAACCGTCCCAATCAAGTAAAGATTGTGGTTTGTCGCTGGTAGGATCGATTTGTTTGAACATACCTGCGCTACATTCTAACCACTCTTTCAGTTCTTCACCGGTTGCTTTCACCACAACTAAGGTGTTTGGATAGAGGTATAAGTCTGCTGCGTTACGGAAGGTTAATTCACCTTTGTTAACTTCAGTATAGCCAGTAGGGTCATTTTTACGTCCGCCCGCTTTAAATGGTGCGCCCGCACTTAAAATTGGTAAGCCTGCCATCGCTGCAACACTTGGTGCCACTTTTTCAACGTAAGCTTTTTGTGCTTGGTTCACAATTTGAATAGTTGGGTCATCTTGCACTAAGGCTAAGTAGCTGTACATGTTATCGGTAGCTTTACCGATTGGCTGTGCCACGAATTCACGGGTGGCTTCATGCACAGGTTTTAAAAGTGCGGTCAATTCGGCATCACTTTCTGTGGTCGCTTTTTTGTTTTCTGCATCGTAAATTGGACGAAGTACCGCTTTACCATCAGCCACTAACCATTTTCCGTTGTGTTGAGCAAGGGTTAAGTCGATCACACTGATGTTATTTGCCCAGTAGCCTGCCATACTTTCAGGAACGCCTTTCACGGTACCTTTAGCAATATCTGCATTTGGTGATTTGGCGAACTCTTTGTTTGGGAATAAACGGTGAGAGTGACCGAAAACAATCGCGTCAATGTGTGGTACATCAGCAAGGTAGAATGCTGAGTTTTCTGCCCCTTCTTGATATGGCTCATCTGATGGGCCTGTGTGAGCAAGTGCCACAATAATATCGGCGCCTTTTTGTTTCATTTCTGGCACATATTTTTGTGCGGTTTTCACGATATCGCGCGTTTCAACTTTGCCTTGTAAATTTGCTTTATCCCACACCATAATTTGTGGTGGTACAAAACCGATATAACCAATGTTTAGTTTGTGCTTTTTACCTTGGCTATCCACCACTTCTTTGGTTTGAATCACATAAGGTGTGAAATAGGGCTCTTCGGTACCGACTTTCACTACGTTGGCATTGATGATTGGAAATTTTGCTTGTTTAATCGCATCCGCTAAATAGTCTAAGCCATAGTTAAATTCGTGGTTACCTAATGTACCCACTTCATAGTGCATCGCATTTAAGCAATCCACAGCTGGGTTTGGTTTGCCTTCTTTATAACCTTTAGCTGCTTGATAGTCAGCAATTGGGTTACCTTGGATTAAGTCACCGTTATCAACTAAAACGCTGTTTTTCACCTCTTGACGCGCTTGACGAATCAAGCTTGCAGCACGGGTAAAACCGAATTTCTCAGTAGGTGCATCTTTGTAGTAATCGAAGTCAGTCAAAAAACTGTGAATATCGGTCGTTGCTACGATACGTAAATCGACTTGTGTGTCGCTTTTCGCAAAAGCAAAACGGCTCGCACTCAACGCTAAAATGCTGCTTGCGCCAAGTTGGATGAAATCTCTTCTGTTGATCATATGTGCTCCTGTTGTGTGAGAATCGACGGGATTTTAAATCTCTTTTACATATAAAGAAAGTGCAATATAAAGTTCTGAAATGAAGTGTGATACGCATCACAAAATAAAGAATTGAATTCGGTTGCAAAACTTCACGTTTGGGACAAAAATAGGCTATCCAATCCACTAAAATTAAGTTATTCACAGTAAGTTGGCCAGCATTTATTGATGGCATCTGATAAGGAGATCGCGATGGCTTTTAATCTTAAAAATAGACACCTATTGAGTCTTGTTCATCATTCAGAACGAGAAATTAATTACTTGTTAGATTTATCACGTGATTTGAAATGTGCTAAATATGCAGGAACAGAGCTGCAACAACTTAAAGGTAAAAATATCGCACTGATTTTTGAAAAGACCTCAACGCGAACCCGTTGTGCTTTTGAAGTAGCGGCTCATGATCAAGGTGCACAAGTGACTTACATTGATCCAAATTCCTCTCAGATTGGGCATAAAGAAAGTATGAAAGACACCGCGAGAGTCCTTGGACGGATGTATGATGCGATTGAGTATCGAGGCTTTAAACAAAGTACCGTCCAAGAACTTGCAGATTATGCTGGTGTGCCGGTGTTTAATGGTTTAACGGATGAGTTTCATCCTACACAAATGCTTGCGGATGTTCTCACGATGATTGAACATTGTGACAAGCCACTTCGTCAAATTAGTTATGTGTATATTGGTGATGCACGCAATAACATGGGGAATTCTCTTTTACTGATTGGAGCAAAACTGGGGATGGATGTGCGTATTTGCGGCCCAAAAGCTTTATTACCTGAAGCAAGTTTTGTTGAGATGTGTGAAAGTTTTGCTAAAGAAAGTGGGGCACGCCTTACCGTAACTGAAGATATTGATAAAGCGGTAAAAGGTGCTGATTTTGTGCATACCGATGTTTGGGTTTCAATGGGTGAGCCATTAGAAGCTTGGGGAGAACGTATTAAATTATTGCTACCTTATCAAGTAACACCTGAGTTAATGAAACGCACAGGTAATCCTAAAGTGAAATTCATGCACTGCTTACCCGCATTTCATAACAGTGAAACAAAAGTGGGTCGTCAAATTGCAGAAAAATACCCTGAATTAGCAAATGGCATTGAAGTGACTGAAGAGGTATTTGAGTCACCCATGAATATTGCGTTTGAGCAAGCTGAAAACCGGATGCATACAATTAAAGCGGTAATGGTTTCAAGTTTAGCTTAGTATTGAAAATTAGATAAAATGTGTATCGTTTTTTTTAATTCTAAATTTTGAATGAATTCTTAAGTTGTTTGTTGTGATTTTTTATTATTTATGTGAAATTTTATGTTATTTTTTGATTATGATCACATTTTTCAAAAAATATTATTGACATAATATTTACACAAGCAGAGAATGTACCCAACAAAGGTTAGTTTAGATAGAAAGAGGGACTTTTTCTATGCTACTTCGTACATATATACACAGATACGTCCATACGAAAGTATTGAGACTTTTGCGGTTTAATCCGATAAAAGGTCGTTCTTTG